>CANRGU010000030.1 GCA_947630255.1 uncultured Clostridia bacterium
ATTAGCAAATGATTTAAAAGAATTCTGTTTTACATCTTCGTAACTTTTAATGGCTTTATATAATCCAATCATACCTTCCTGCACAATATCTTCTTTTTCTGCACCTATTATAAAATATCTGCTTACTTTCATATTTACAAGTTCTTTATATTTATTAAATAAGTACTCTAAAGCCTCTTCATCACCATTTTTTGCTAAAATCACTAACTCATTATCTGTTTTATTGCTTAAATCATTTTTTGTATAATAAGCTAATTTTCTTTCTGCCATATACTTTTTGCCTCCGACTTATTTCGATTTGACCATATTATATTAGCTAAATGTACTATTGTCAATACTTTGATTGTATTTTTTATTTTGTTTCTATTTTATATTCTATATCTTCCATAAATGGGTGAAGTTCTTTTACATATTTGAGTGTTATTATTTGTGTTTTTGGATGTGGGCCTTTGCCATTAAAATTAACAATTTCTCTTGAATAGCAGTTTTGGTTTAACTTGCTCAGTAAATATCTTGTTCCCATATAAGTGTAATATATTTGATATCCATCTTTTAAATCTTTCCACATTTGTTCAAAGCTGTAATCTTTACTTTCCATATCTACTCCCTAATCATTTCTTTAAATTCTTGCTCTGTTATTATTTTTACTCCTAAACTTTCAGCTTTTGTAAGTTTACTTCCGGCTTCTTCTCCAGCTAATACATAATCTGTTTTTTTAGATACTGAACTAGATGTTTTTCCGCCAAAATCCTCTATTATTTTACTTGCTTCGTCACGCGTAAATTCTTCAAGTGTTCCTGTTAGTACAAATGTTTTTCCTTCAAATCTATTATCTAGCCCTTCTGCTTGCTCTAATTCCATATTTACATTAACATTTTTTAATTTATTAATTAAATCTATTGTTTGTTCTTGCTTAAAAAATTCATATATACTTTGTGCTGTAATATCACCTACATCATCTGTTTCTATTAATTCTTCTAATGAAGCATTCATTAAACCATCTATGCTTTTAAATTTCTTTGCAAGTGTTTTTGCAGATTTTGTTCCTATATGTCTTATTCCCATTGCACAAATTAATCTATCTAAATCATTGTTTTTACTTTTTTCTATTGCATCGATTAAATTTTTAGCAAATTTTTTTCCATCTTTTTTTAGGCTTTCAATATCTTCTTGTTTTAAATAATATATATCTGCAATTGTTTCTATTAATCCGTTATTATATAGCTGCTCTACTATTTTTTCTCCTAATCCTTCTATATTCATGCCTTCTTTTGAAGCAAAATGGATTATATTTCTTAAGTTTTGCGCCTTACATTCAACACCTATACATCTAACTGCTGCTTCTCCTTCTTCTCTAATTGCTGGTGCACCACATACAGGACATACTTTTGGCATTTCAAATTCTTTTTCTTGTCCAGTTCTTTTTTCTTTTAAAACTTTAACGACCTCTGGTATAACGTCTCCAGCTTTTTGTATTAAAATATGGTCTCCTATTTTTAAATCTTTTTCTTTTATAAAATCTTCGTTATGAAGTGTCGTTTTAGATATTTTAGAACCTGCAACAACCACTGGTTCTAGTATTGCCATTGGTGTAATTACTCCTGTTCTTCCTACATTGCATATTATATCTTTTAAAATAGTTTCTTTTTGCTCTGGTGGATATTTATATGCTATTGCCCATTTAGGCGTTTTAAATGTTGTTCCTATTTCTTCTCTTAGAGCTAAGTCATCAACTTTTATAACTGCTCCATCTATTCCAAAAGGTATTTCTTCTCTGGTGTTTCCTATATTTTCTACTGCTTTTATTGCATCTTCAATATCATTGCATAGAATTTTTATAGGATTTACGTTAAATCCTAATTTTTCTAAGTATACAAGTGATTCATAATGTGAAGTAAATTTAATATCATCACTTTTTTGAACATTAAAAATATATATATCTAGAGGTCTTGACTTTGTTATGCTACTGTCTAATTGGCGAAGTGAACCTGCTGCCAAATTTCTTGCATTTGCAAATTTATTGTCTTCGTCTTGTTTTTCATTTAGTTCATCAAAATCTTTTTTTGATATAAATACTTCTCCTCTTACTATTATATCTATTTTTTCTTTTAGCTTTTGAGGAATTGTTTTTATTGTTTTTAAGTTATCTGTAATATCTTCTCCTACTTGTCCATTTCCTCTCGTTGCACCCTTAATAAATTCACCATTTTTGTACTCTAATGCAACAGATAAACCATCTATTTTTGTTTCTACAACATACTTTATATTAGAATCAAATTTTTTCATTCTTTCGTCAAAACTATATAATTCATCAAAAGAAAATACATCTTGCAAACTTTGAAGTGGTACAACATGTGTTACTTTTTCAAATCCTTCTTTTACAGTTCCTCCAACCTTTTGCGTTAATGAATTTTTATCTATGAATTCAGGAAATTCCCTTTCCAAATTTTTAAGTTCATTCATAAGCATATCATATTCAAAATCTGATATTTCTGGATTATCATCATCATAATATTTTTTTGCGTAATATGCCGTCAATTTATTTAACTCATCAATACGTTTTTTAGCTTTACTTTTATCCATTAAATCCCCCTTAGTCTTTTAATAGTTCTTTGCCGTTTTTTATATAGTCCCAACCTGAAAATATTGTTGCGATTGTTGAGATTATCATTAATAATGTTGCCAAAATATTTATTATTAATTCAATACCTGTTAAATTTCCATTTATAAATGCTCCAAATATATTAGTTCCGTTTATATTTATAAACATTAAAATTATTGCTATCATCTGTGTAACTGTTTTTAATTTTCCCCAAATGCTTGCTGCAATTACTTTTCCGCCTTTTTCTACTGCTACTAATCTATATCCTGATACTACAAATTCTCTAAATAATACTATAATTGGTATCCATGCAGGAAGGTTTCCATCTTGTACTAATATTAACATTGCTGCAAGTACAAGTATTTTATCTGCTAGTGGATCTGCAAACTTTCCAAATGTGGTTATTTGATTATTTTTTCTTGCTAGCTTTCCATCTAAATGATCTGTATAAGATGCTATTATAAATATTAAATTCATTATTATATATGTAATTGGTATGCCCAAAAAAGCATATTCTGTTTTAAAAAATGATATTATTACCATTATTGGCACTAATAATATTCTAAATATAGTTAGTTTATTTGGTAGATTCATAAAGGCCTCCATCTAGCAATTACTGCTTGTCATAAATATTTAAATATTTTTATATTTATTTGTTAATTATATAAGATATGCATAAATAAAACAATATATAAATTTATAATTTTTATTTATTTCTTTGAAGCTTACTATTCATATTATTGTAATAAAAAGGTCAGTATTTAAAATAAAAATACTAACCTTTAATTTTTATTGTTCAACTTCTGTTTCTACAGTATTTTGTGTTATTTCTATATTTGTATCTGTTGGGCATATTTGTATAAATGTGTTTCCGTCATTTACTGTTATTTCTTCTCCACTTTGATATTTATATACAGTTTGACCACTGTGAGAAGTTTTTTCCCAAGTTATTGGAATTGCATATCCATCTGTAATGTAATATCCATTTCCGCTTCCTATATTTTCTAATTCTTGTCTTCCTTTATTTTCTCCATCATTTAATGTATAATTTCTAACTTTATAAACTATTATGTTTTTAGCTGTATATTGTTCTCCTGTTTCTAAGTCAACATTTGCTTTTCCACTCATACTTCTTTTATATACTTTATTTTCTGCATCATACTCATAACTTGTTGTATGATAATATGAATATTTTACTGTTAACTCATCTGCTACTTGTGCAGTTTCGTTTGTACTTAAATCAATTTCTTCTGCGCTATAATTTAACAATAAATCCTTATTTGTATCTCTTGTATATCCTTTATTTGTAGCATATTCTTTTACTTTTTCTAAATCAACAAATCCGGTATGTTCATAGTCTCTATTTAAAGTTCTGTCTCTAAAAAATACTGATCCTTCCAATGCTATTCCGTCTAAATCATCAATACCTTGGTTTAATCTTGAATACGCTTGTGGACTTCCACCCCAGTGTAAAAATATTGCATCATTTTCTTCTGCATAATCAATAAAATAGTGTCTTGCACTTCTTACTGAGCCTACCTTTGTTGGATAAACATCTTTATATAATGCCATCATTCTAGTGATTCCGCCTTCTGCTATAATTTCATAAACTAAGTAAGCATCCTCAAGTCCACATTGTGGCCATGCTGAATGATTATTGTTTATCATTACTGCATATGGTCTTGTTTTAGAATTTACATCTACTATTTGTACTTTAGGTTCAACCACTTCTTCTGCTGGTTGCTCATTAGCTGTTGGTTCTGCTTCCTTTTTAGGCATAATTTGCATTGCTAATATAATTCCTACTACTGCTACTATCAATAATATTACAACTATTGATATAATTAATCCCTTTTTTGATTTTTTTGTTTTTGAGTTTGCTCTTCTTCCTTCTCCCATTATTTTTCATCCTTTCCTATTTTTAGTTTTTGAAGTATGTTTTCTTCTTTTTGCCTCATTATAATTTTATCTTTTTTTTCAATATGGTCATATCCCATTAAGTGATAAAATCCATGAACTGCCATATACGACAACTCTCTTTCAAAACTATGACCATATTCATTAGCTTGTTCCTTTACTCTTTCTATTGATATTACTATATCTCCTAAAATATCTTGATTTAACTCTTTTCTTTTTTCTAGTTCATCTTTTTCAAACATTGGAAATGAAAGCACATCTGTTTCTTTGTCAATATTTCTATATTCTTTGTTCATTTTTCTTATATTAGATGGATTAGTTAAAACTATATTAACATATAGATTTTTATCATTTAAATTTTCTTCTTCAAAACATTTTTTTAGGACCTTATTTATTATATCAACATATTCTTGATTTTCTTCTATATCTAAAAAATTTATTTCAGCTATATCCATATACTTACCTCTATGCTATTTTCTTGTATGAACCGATTTTAATCTTATAACTATTCTTTATTTGTCTCATTGCTCCTAAATTAACTAATTTTTGTTTTATTTCTTTTATAATGCTAGAATAGTCATTTTTGCTTTTATTGAGTTTCTTTATATCATATTTCAAGAATAATATTTCTTTTTGCTTTGTTTGTTCTTTAGCATCATATATTTTCTTTATTTCATTGTATTTATCCCAGAATTTTTTGTATTCTTCTCTTTCTTCTGGCTTGTCCCAATATACTTTTGTAGATAGTAGCTTTATATTGTATTCTTCAATTAGCTCTACTAATAATTCAAATGTTTTTTCCTTTTTTGGTTTAGTTCCTGATTTTAGAATTAAATTTCTTGTATCTTTTATTAATTTTATATAACATTGCTCTGCAGCAATCAAAGGCAAACTATGTGTAAATAAAGATCTACTAATTCCTAGCAATATCATTTTTCTTCTAATTATATCTCGCTCGTCTAATTTTCCAACCAATAAACTTTCGTATTTTCCATAATCTTCTACAATACTTCTATATTCATTTTTATCATCTAATCTTAATTTTATTGGTAAAATTTCAGAAATGTAATTCTCTAATGCTTCAAATATTTTATCATATATATTATTTATAGACTCTACTTTACTACTAGATTTGTCTGCTAATTGAATAGAATAATTCTTTAATAAAGCTTTATATAAAGTATCCATTTTTGATACATAAAATTTATTATATTTTTCTATAGTTGATTCTTTTTTTAAATTAATTACTGTTTCATAATCTACTTTTAATAAATATTCCTGTTTTTTATATTTGTATTCTAAATATTGGTTTTCTTTTAAACTAACAATTAAATAGTATTTGCTTAGTGCATCTTTTTCAAATTGAGATGCTGTTCCATTTTTTACTTTTTTATAAACAGAATCCATTATATATTTATCTATTGATTCAAGATATAAACTATATACATCTTCGTATTTTTTTAATAACGTTTCTTTTTTTTCAACATTGTCGGTTTCTACTGCTGTTATATAACTATAGTAAGCCTTTATTAGATTATTTCTTTTCATTGAAATCATCATACTATTTATACCTACTCTTGTTGGAATAAGTATTTTTGTAATAGTGCTAGTTATTTTTGAAAAAAATGTTTTATTAGTATCTAGTACCCTTAAGCCTTTTTGTTCCATATTACCACCCCTTAAAATATTATCTTTTCTTTAATTCCAATGTTCTCAAGCACTTCATATATGACTTCAACTTCTATATAATTTTCATTTGAATACATATTAACTTGTTTATTTACAATGTTGTCTTTATTTTCTATCTTTTGTTCTAGTTCTTCTTCTAACTGTTTAGTTGCAATTTCTAAAAGGTCTTCTTCCGTATATGTTTTTTGTTGTTTTTCGTATTCATAATTTGTTGTTTTTATAATTTCAACTGGTAAATAGAAGTTTGAAAATATCATTAATTTTTTACTCTCATTTATTGTATCATAATTTTGAAATTTTGAAAGGGTTTTGTAAAAATTTATTTTAAAATTATTTAAATTCAATGTATACTTTTCTTCCGTAGCCCCTGTGGGAACATTGATTTCTTGATTTAAATAAAATTTTTCTTTTTTTGAATACCATACTTTTGCTTCAATATCAGCTGATGAATGCACATATCTAATTCCTGTATATTTTCCTTCCATATAACCTGAAACTAATGTGTCTCCTTCTTTTACAATATCCCCTATGCTTACTGCTGCCGTTCCACTTTGTACATTAATTTTTGTTATATAACCATTCTTATTTGAAACAATATTACAAAATTCATTTTCATCTACAATTTCTGGTGCTTTATCTGTTTCCTTTATTTCTACAATTGCATTTGTACCTTTCATGTTAATTCCCATCCATGCAATGTCATCTCTTTGCAATCTCACATTATTTATTATTTGATTTATATCAATTTTATTTTTATTAGTTCCTATTTTTAATCCATTTTGGCTAAGAGCCTCTATTATTTCTTCTCTATTTACACTATCATTTCCTTTTACCTCTATATTCCAAATAAAATTAGACGTTGCCATTAATCCTATTACCACTAATATAAAAAATGCTATAAATATTTTTCTTTTTCTATATTTATGAAAGATAAATGGTAGTCCCTTTTTACTTTCTATTTTTATCTTAGATTTTGTTTTTCTTATAACTCCTTTTAATCTTTTATAATCTTTTATGCTTACATTAGCATATAATATAGTAGATTTTTTTCTTTTTATATTCCACAACAGTATATTTTTACTGATACATATATTTATAAATCTCTCTAAAAAATAACTTTCTACTTTTATATTAACATATCCAATTATGTAATTTAACCAAATTTTTAGAAACAATTATATTTCCTCCGTTCATTCTTCTTCATCATCTAATATCCTATCTATATCAAAACTTTCTATTGTACCTTTAACTGATACATCCTCTTCTGTAACTTGTTCTAAACTTAAATTAAATCCATTTATATTAATATTTCCTAAGCTAGTTTTTATTTTAATATAAAATTCTTCATATTCTAAAATTCCTTTATAATTTTCTATTAACATTTCATCAAATCCAATAATGGTTATTTTGGGCTCTTGGTTATAAACTTCTCTAGGTACTTCTAAGACCTTATTTATTTTATCTGAAACTCTACTTTTTCTTTTATTTTTCATTTTTAATCCTCTCTAAATTGTTGTTACAATTTATCTCTTAAATTCATCTAAAGTTTTGAATTCATATCCCATTTTCTTTATTTCTTTTATACAAAAGTCTAATATATTAGAATTGTCTATTGAATTTGCATGTAATAATATTACACATCCATTATGTATGTTAGATATAATTTTGTCTTTTCCATAATCTTCTCTGCCTTGCTTTTTTTCATCCCAGTCATCATAGGCCAAGCTCCACATTGTTGTGGTATATCCAAGATTTTTGGTTAATTCTAAAGTTCTTTCACTAAATTCTCCCATAGGAGGTCTAATATATTTCATTTCATAATTAAACTTTTCATATACAGTAGTATGTAAATTCATTATTTCTTCTTTTATTTTTTCATCAGTTAGATCTGGCATACTTTTATGATTTACTGTATGATTTCCAACAATATGTCCTTCTTGTATCATTCTTTCTACTAGCTCAGGTTTGCTGTTTAAATAATGCCCTGTTATAAAAAATGCAGCTTTAACATCATTTTCTTTTAATATATCTAATAATTTTGGTGTATAACCAGCTTCATATCCTTCATCAAAAGTTAAATATACAAATTTATCTTCATTGTTTCCCATTCCTATTCCTTCATAAGTATCTAGGGTTTTCTTATTATAACTTCCTAAATCTGGTTGTTCATGGTTAGTATTTCTTTTTATTCCCCATCCTATTTTTTTATTAGATAACAGTCCTGTAGAACTTGTTGCTATGCTACTTTCGTTTACATTATTGTTTAGTGTAATTATGCTAAATGTAAAAATGCAAACTATCGCTCCTAATAACAAATAAAATATTCTTTTTGTTTTCATATAATTCTCTCCTTTTTTACTAATATATTAAAAAATACCTATAAATTTCAAATTTACGTTTTTATTCTTTTTATATTGACAATATTTTCTTTTTAGATTATATTAAAGATGATTCTGGAAAATTAAGGAATTTTTCAGGTTCAAAAAAATGTATGTATTTCATTATTTTCTATTTAATTATATTACAGGTGGGTGGCATATATGTTAAATTTTGTGATATGCGATGATAACCTTGCTATATTAAACCATCTTTCGAAAATGCTAGAATCTATTTTTATTGAAAATAACTTTGATGCAGATATTGGCTTAAAGTCATCTAATGCTACTAGTGTTATTGAATATCTTAAAAGTCATAAAGTAGATGTTTTAATTCTAGATATTAATTTAAATTCTGAAGTAACTGGTTGTGATATAGCAGATATGGTAAGAAAGAAAAATAAAAATGTTTATATAATTTTTACAACTGGTCATTTAGAATATGTATTAATTGCTTATAAATACAAGACTTTTGATTATCTTCCAAAGCCAATTGTAAAGGATAGATTAGAAGAAACTATTTTAAGATTAATGGATGATATAAAACTTACTCCGTCAAAATTTATTAAGTTAAATAACAAAACTATTATAAATCAAGACGAAGTAAATTATATAAAGAGAGATGGAATGAAACTTGTTTTTTGTACTGATACTCAAGAATATGAAACATATAGTTCTTTTAATAAAATCAAAAATTGTCTACCAGAAAATTTTGTTAGATGCCATAAATCTTATATGGTAAATTTAAAAAGAATATCAAATATAAATTCAAATAAAAATACAATAATTTTTTCGCCAAATGAATCTTGTTCTATTGGCGCAAAATATAAAAATGAAATAATGGAGGTCTTAAAAAATGGAAATTTTACAAACAATTTGGACAGCTGTAACAACAGAAAATGAACTTTTAATCAAACTAATATCATTTCCAATGTTAATTATTGAATTAACTGTCTCTATGCTATTGTTTACTACCATTTTAAACATATCATCATCAAAAAGGCAAAGAATAATATATGTTAGTTTGTTATCATTTATAGGAGTAGTAACAACTTTTATAATACCATGGCCTTACAATACTTTTATAAATTTAGTTGCATGTCCAATACTTGTATACTTTATATTTAAGACAAACGCTATTAAATCTATACTTGCCGAAATAATCCCATATGCAGTTTCAATAATTCTTTCGTTATTTTTACCTAATGTATATTCAATTATTTTTAATACGAGTTCGGATTATATAATAACAATACCTCTTCATAGATTTCTCTATTCTATAATTGAATACTTATTCTTCTATGTTTTGTATATTATTTGCAAAAATTTTGACTTAAATATTAATATAAAACATAGTTTTAAGGCTAAAAACAATATTTTAATATTAGTAAATTTTATCGTTGGTATTATTGCTTTAGCAATCCAATCTTTTATAACCATAAAGTATTCTAGTATACTGCCATATGCTATGCAATCATCAGCAATTTTCATATTATTAATATACTTTATAATATCAATTATAAGTCTTTCTAGAACAAGTAAACTAGAAGATACTGCTCAAAATTTAGAAGAAGAAAGATTATATAATAAAACATTAACTATTCTTTATGATAATATTAGAGGTTTTAAACATGATTTTAATAATATTGTTCAAGCAATAGGTGGATATATTTCTACAAATAACATGGATGGTTTAAAAGAATATTATTCAGATTTAATGGCCGACTGTCAAAAAGTTAATAATTTAGCAATTTTAAATCCTGAACTTATCAATAATCCTGCTGTGTATAGTTTGCTTACATCAAAATATAATAAAGCTACTGAACTTGGCATTACTATGAACTTTGAAATATTTTTAGACTTGCAAACATTAAATATTAAACCTTATGATTTATCTAGAATTCTTGGAATACTTTTAGATAATGCGATTGAAGCAAGTAGTAAGTGTGATGAAAAAGTTATTAATATTGCTATTCGCAAAGATAATAAAGTAAATAGACAGCTATTCATTATTGAAAATACTTATTCTAACAAAGATGTAAATACTGATAGAATTTTTGAGAAGGGTTATACTTCTAAAACTGAAGATGGTAAAAATCATGGACTTGGTTTATGGGAAGTACGCAAAATATTAAAGAAAAATAATAATTTAAATTTATTTACAACAAAAACAAATAAATTCTTTAAACAACAATTAGAAATTTATTTATAATTAAAAAAAGAAGCTGTAATCTAAAAAAACAGCTTCTTTTTTTTATGAAATCAATTCTTAATAATTAATTAGTCTTTTTTTATTAAAGATGCTGGCATCTTTGGTTGATGAAATACTGTCCAGAAGAAACTTGCTGTATTTGTAGATCTTGCATATTTTTCTGCAACTTTTGCTAATAATTTTAACATATCTTTTCCCCCCTTTTTTTACGCAAAGTATTTTGCTGTTTAATTCTTAACTTTTAAATGCCTTATATTTACTTTGCATTATTTATATATGTAAATTTAAGTTAAGCTAAATTTGTACTACTCTTTTGAGCTTTTATATACTCTTCATAGCCATATCTATTATTTGTTAATTTATAAACAACTCTTGTTATTGATATTGTTTGGAATAATACTCCAAATATTAATAAATTCGATATCGTAGAATTTTTTATAATAATTGCTATAACTAATGTTAATGTCATTGTTATATATGATAATATTTTCTTTATTTTTCTATCCTTTTTTCTAAGTATTGGAACTGCTTCGGTATCTGCTGGAGCATATAGTTTTATCATAAACATACTAAATAACCACACTATAGCAATTACTATATACTTAATATATATTGGACTAAATATTATATTCTCACTTAAAAGTGCATTTCCCACATAAAATAAACTTGTTGCAACTATGCACCCTATATGTGTTTTTAAATGTACTCCTCCTGAAAAAGCTCTATAAGGGGCTATAAATAGTAACGCTAATATAGAAATTTTTAAAACTCCACAAATATATGCAATTAGTAAAAGTAAAAATGTTTTTGGAATTTCTCCTATTACTAATTGAAGTCCATAATTTATAACTTCTGCTCTTTCGTCGTCAATATCTGGCATTTTATTTTGAATTTTCCTTGTAATCTTATTGCATATTTTTTCTATCAAATAAAATCACCTCTTGTTTTCTTTAAGGTGATTTTATTATTAATTTGTCCAACTTTTTTATTTCCTTTGCAAATGAAAAAAAATCATATATGAATTTTTAAATTATTATTTTCATATATGATTTTTTGGTTTTTATAAAATCAACATAACATAATATTGTTCCGTTAAATTTTATTTTACTATATATTTAATTCTCCCATTTTCCATAAATTCCACATGGCAAAACTAATTTTGAATTAGACATAGGCAATCCTATTTCTCCTGATAAAATTTTACCTTTAAAACTTTTTAAATTTAATCTTAATAGATTTCCTAACACCTCTGCCGATATTCCTGTTGTGTATGAATTAATTAAGAAGAATAATGGATCATTACTTAATACATTTGTGCAAAGATTTATTAGATCTGAAATATTATTTTCAAATTGCCATACTTCTCCGTGATGCCCCTCTTCCATAAGATGGCGGATCCATTATTATTGCATCATATTTATTTCCTCTTCTTATTTCTCTACTAACAAATTTAATTACATCATCTACAATATATCTAATTGGCTTATCTTTAAGTCCTGATGATGCAACATTTTCTTTTGCCCAAGCTACCATTCCTTTTGAACTATCTACATGGCAAACAGATGCGCCTGCATAAAGACATGCAACTGATGCGCCACCTGTATACGCAAAAAGATTTAATACTTTAATTGGTCTTTTTGCTTCTTGTATTTTATTAATCATCCAGTCCCAATTTACTGCTTGTTCTGGAAAAAGCCCTGTATGTTTAAATCCCAT
>CANRGU010000031.1 GCA_947630255.1 uncultured Clostridia bacterium
CCTTCCTATTTTATTTCGTAGTTGTTCTGAATACTAACTTAGCAAAATGCCTTCATTATAATTTTTCTATTTCTTCTTTTGTCAATCCTGTTATTTCTGAAATTTCTTCTATTGACATGTTTTTTAGCTTTAATTTCTTGGCTATTTCTATGCCTTTTTCAATGTTTCCTTGTTTTTTCCCTTGCTCTATTCCTTGCTTTATTCCCTTTTCTTCTGCTGTTGCTAATTCTGATTCCCTATCTGCTATATATTTTTCTCTTAATTCTGCTATTCTTACTTTTTCTTTGTCCGCACTTATTTCCTCTAATGCTTCGATTGCTTCTTTTATTTCTTCATCCTTCTCTGCCATCTTCTTTGTTTCCTCCCCTTCAGGATTTTCCAAAAATAATATCCACTTTTTTAGCTCCCCTTCTTCTTTCTTTTCTTTTATCTTTGGTAATTCAATTATATGTATTTCTAAATCTTCTGTCAATACTATTTTTCCATTTTCTGTATTCATTATTTGCCATTTTGTATGCATTGGTAACTTTTCCAATTTTTTAATTTTGTAATCTAAAAATATTATTCCTACTTTATCTTCTACTTGTTCTCCCCATAAATATGGTGTTTGTTCTAATTCTATTAGATAAAATATTCCTTTGAAAAAGCAAGGACAATTAAATAAATCGCCCTTGTTTGTATTTTATATCACTATTTTATTTTTTGCAATAAAATTTCATCGTCCTTTTTCGACACCTTTTTATTATTATCTTTCAGTTCCTTTGTATTTTCTAGATATTTATAATTTAGAGCATTTTGTTTTGTAATAACTGTTATTCCACTTTCTTTCCAAACATCAGTTAGTTTAAATCTATCTACTATTCCTGTTAATCTACTTTTTATCCATTTATCATCATATCCACGACTTCTATAATATTCAACTGCTCTTGTTACAGCAATTTCTGGATCAAATACTTCATCTATTCTTTCTTTTCCCATTTGAGCAAGCCATAATTTAAAAGGTTCTGCTTTTGGACTTGGTACAGATTCTATTAATCTTAAAATTCCCTTTGTATCTAATGTATCTGTATTATAAAATTTTCCATCTTTTGATTTTAATTTCAGTTGTCGACATTTTGTCGATAACTCGCTTTTTTCTTCTTCTGTCATTCTTTTCTTTAATCTATACCAATAATCTTTTGAATCGGTGCTCTCTGTCAAAGCGCCAATTACATCAACTACACTAAAATAGTATTCTTCTTTTTCAGCATCCCAGACACTTCTTATTTCTTTTCCTTCAAAAAGATTTGAAATTGCTTCTAATTTATTCTTTTCCATTTATAAAATCAATCCTTTTTTAAATTTATTATTATGCTCAAATTATAACAATTTTATTTCCTTTTTTCAATATAATTTTGGCATTTTGATTGACTCTTTAATTAAAATTCATTTGAATATTTGCTCATAAAAAATACACCTCCAAATGTTAGATTTTTTGTCTAACATTTGGGGTGCACTTCAGTGACAAGCATATCTCTTTGTTTTATTTTTTACCTTCCTTTTTTGGTTTTGTCCATGAGATGTAATCGCAACCATTGTTTGGATTGTTTTCACATATATAGTAATTTCTTTTCTTTTTTGTTTTCCTTATTTGTACCTTTCCTCCGGCATTTTGGACATGGTACATCTATTGTTTCTATATATGGCTTTGCATTTTGGCATTCTGGATATCCAGGGCATGCTAAAAATTTTCCGTATTTTCCATATTTTATTACCATCATCCTACCACATTTTTCACATGGCACATCTGATACTTCATATTCTAATTTTACATGCTCTAGTTCTTTGTCTACTTTTTCTACTACCTTTTCAAATGGTCCATAGAACTCTGATATAACTTTTTTCCATTGTTCTTTTCCGCTCAGCTATTTTATCAAATTCCTCTTCCATTTGAGCAGTAAATTCAACATTTATTACATCTTTAAAGTTTTCTATTAATAGCTTATTTACTATTCTTCCTAAATCTGTTGGATGTAATTGTTTTTGAATTTTTTCAATGTATCTTCTTGCAAGTATTGTTGTAATTGTTGGAGAATAAGTACTTGGCCTTCCTATTCCTTTTTCTTCTAATGCTTTTACTAAACTTGCTTCTGTGTATCTTGGAGGTGGCTCAGTAAAGCTTTGTTTTGCATCTATCTTTTCTTTTACCAATTCTTGACCTGCCTTTAAATTTGGTAAATTTGCAAATTCTTCTTTTTGTTCATTATCTTCTGTTTCAACGTATAAAGTCATGAAACCTTTGAATTTTATTGTTTGACCATTTGCTCTAAAGTTATATTTACCTGCATTTATTTTTACTGCTAAAGTATCATAAATTGCTGCAGACATTTGACTTGCAATAAATCTATTATATATTAATTTATATAATTTATATTGGTCGTTCGTTAAACTTGATTTTACAGCATCTGGTACTAAATCTACATATGTTGGTCTAATTGCTTCGTGTGCATCTTGAGAATCTGCCTTAGTTTTATAATATCTATTCTCGTAGTATTCTTTTCCATATTCCGCTTCTATATATTTTTTTGCAGATGCCCTTGCTTCTTCGGATATTCTAGTAGAGTCAGTTCTCATGTATGTTATTAAACCTACTGTTCCTTTTCCCTCTATTTTTACACCTTCATATAACCCCTGTGCTACTTGCATTGTTTTCTTGATTGCAAAGTTTAATTTTCTTGATGCTTCTTGTTGCATTGTACTTGTTGTAAATGGTGGTGCAGGAGTTCTTTTCTTTTCTCCTTCTTTTACTTCATCTACTATAAATTTTGCATTTTCTAAATCTTTTAGTATAACGTCTACTTCTTCTTTAGAATGTATATCTAATTTTTTATTATCTTTGCCAAAGAATTTAGCTTCAAAAGTTTTTTTAGATTTTTGCGTTCTTAAATTAGCATATATATTCCAATATTCTTCTGGAATAAATTGTTCAATTTCTTCTTCTCTATCTACAATTAATTTAACCGCTACTGACTGTACTCTTCCTGCTGATAAGCCTTTTTGTACTTTTTTCCATAGAACGGGACTTATTTTATATCCAACTATTCTATCAAGCACACGTCTTGCTTGCTGTGCATCTGTTAAATCCATATCTATTTGTCGTGGATTTTTTATAGCATTTTTTACAGCATCTTTTGTAATTTCATTAAATGTCACTCTACACATTTTGCTGTCTTCAACACCTAATATATTTGCTAAATGCCATGCAATTGCTTCTCCCTCACGGTCAGGGTCAGTTGCAATATATACTTTTTTTGCATCTTTTGCTTCTTTTTTAAGTGTTTTTATTAAGTCACCTTTTCCCCTTATGTTTATATATTGTGGCTCAAAAGTTTTTGTATCAACGCCTAATTTTGATTTAGGTAAGTCTCTTATGTGCCCCATTGATGCAATAACTTTTGTGCTTCCTCCTAAAAATTTTTTTATTGTGTTTGCTTTAGCCGGAGATTCGACTATTATTAGTTTGTCTATCATTTTTTCTCCTCTCATTCATATAATGGATATTTTGAGCAAATTTCTGCTACCTTACTTCTTATTTCTTCTTTTTTGTCTTCATAGCTTTCTACTGTTTCATTTATAAGATTTGCTATTTTTACCATTTCTTCTTCTTTAAATCCTCTTGTTGTTACTGCTGGTGTTCCTATTCTTATACCACTTGTAATTGAAGGCTTTTCTGTATCAAATGGTACTGCATTTTTGTTTACAGTTATTCCTACATCATCTAATCTTGTTTCCAATTCTTTTCCTGTTATTCCTTTATTTCTTAAATCTATAAGTATTAAATGATTATCTGTTCCTCCTGATACCAAATTAAATCCTAGTTTTAATAATTCTTCTGATAATACTTTTGCATTTTTTACTATTTGTTTTTGATATTCTTTAAATTCTGGTTTTAATGCCTCTCCAAAGCATACAGCTTTTGCAGCAATTGTATGCATTAATGGCCCACCCTGTATTCCTGGGAATACTGCCTTATCTATAGCCTTTCCATATTTTTCTCTGCAAAGTATTAATCCTCCTCTTGGTCCACGAAGTGTTTTATGTGTTGTTGTTGTTACTATATCTGCATATTTTACAGGATTTTGATGAAGGCCTGCTGCAACAAGTCCTGCAATGTGTGCCATATCTACCATAAATATACTATTTGTTTTATCTGCAATTTCTCTTATTCTTTTAAAGTCTATTTCCCTTGGATAGGCACTTGCACCTGCTAAAATTATTTTAGGTTTGTTTTCTATAGCTAATTTTTCTAATTCGTCATAATTTATTCTTCCTGTTTCTTCATCTACTCCATAAGGAATAAAATTATATAATTTTCCTGAAAAATTAACTGGACTTCCATGTGTTAGATGTCCACCATGCGCTAAATTCATTCCAAGAACTGTATCACCTGGTTCTAAAACAGCAAAATATACAGCCATATTAGCTTGTGCACCTGAGTGTGGTTGAACATTTGCATATTCTGCCCCAAAAAGCTTTTTTACTCTTTCTATTGCTAAATTTTCTACTACATCTACGTATTCGCATCCTCCATAATATCTATGTGCTGGATACCCTTCTGCATATTTATTTGTCATATAACTTCCGCATTGCTTCCATTACGCTATTGCTTACAAAGTTTTCAGACGCTATTAATTCTATTTTATTACGCTGTCTATTTAACTCTTTTTGAATCTCATCGTAAATTTCTTTATCTGTATTTTTTAAATTATTAAAACTTGGCATATAAAACACCTCTTTAACTTTATTTAGTAGCATTATATACTAAATAAATTGTCCTGTAAATAAAATAGAAAAATTTTAATCATATAAATTACAATTTAAAAAGGAATTGAATTTCAATTCCCCTTTCTTTAATACAACTCAATTTGCTTTTAATAAATCCTCTAATACATCATCCAAACCTATTGGAGTTACTTTGTATTTCTTTAATGTATTAATTATTTCGATTACTTTATCTGAACTATTACTAATGCTTCTTACATTATTACTTTCTTCTGTAATAACATCACTTATATATTCTTTTTTCAGTATTTCTATTCCATATTCTATTTTATCATCTGTATTACTCCTTGTACTGTAATATTCTAATTCTACTCTATGATTAGCGTTTGTTTCTTTCAAATCATTTTCATCAAAATAAGTCATACCATAGTAAGTCTTAGAATTATCCAAACTTGTCTCTCCTTTCTCTTGTATTATGCAATATTTATCACACGTTCTCCAATATACTATAAACTTAAATAAATTACAATAAAAATTAATCGCAGTAAATTCCTAATTTTACTCATATTCGACATTATCTTTTAATTAATTTCAATATTTTTTATTTTATTTGACTTCTGTTATAAAAATTTAATATTACTGTAACAGATACGAAAAAAGAAGATCAAAAAGATCTTCTCGTTTTCAATAAGTTTATGATCTATATATTATCTTTTATGTAGTCTACTACGTCATTTACAGTAACAACTTTTTCTGCATCACTGTCTGGAATTTCTAAATCAAATTCTTCTTCAATTGCCATTATTAATTCAACTATATCTAAAGAGTCTGCTCCTAAATCATCTATAAAAGATGCCTCTGGTGCTACAGCTGTTTCAGCTACTCCTAATTGTTCTACTATAATTTCTTTTACTTTATCGTAAATTTCTTCTGAACTCATAGGTATATTTACACCTCCTTAATTATTTTTATCTGTTATTTAAGATATTATATTGTTTATAAAATATTGTCAATAGTTTTTTTAATTTTTTTGCAATTTTTCAAATTCTTCTTTTAATATATCTACTGCTTTACTCTCTGCAAATTTTTCTGCTTGCTTAATTGTGAAGTAAAATAGATATTCGTCACTACTTCCATGAGCCTTTACTACTGGTTTTTTTACACCTAAAAATAATGCTCCACCATATTCTTTATAGTCCATTGTTTTTGTAAATCTTTTAATTCCTGGTAAAGCAGGAATACAAGCAATAGTGCTTAATAAATTCTTTTTTAAGCTTTCTGTAAGTGACCTTTTTACAAGCTTTCCAAGTCCTTCTACAGTTTTTAAGAATATATTTCCAGTAAATCCATCTGTAACTACTGCATCAATTTCACCAGAAAAAGCTTCTCTTCCTTCTACATTTCCTGCAAAATTAATATTATATTCTTCAGCTTTTTCCTTTAAAAGTTTATAGCTTTCTTTCATTAAGTCATTTCCTTTTGTTTCTTCAGTTCCTATGTTTAATAATCCTATAACTGGTTTTTCGATATTATATATATTTCTTAAATATATATTTGCAAATTCAGCAAATTGTAATAAATTAATAGGTTTACAATTTGTATTTGCACCTGCATCAATAAGCATTAATCCCTTTTTATATGAAGGAAGCATTGGCGCTATTGCAGGTCTATCTACTCCCTTTATTCTTCCAACAAGTAAAGTAGCTCCTGTTAGGAGAGCCCCTGAATTTCCTGCTGAAATAAATACATCTCCTTCATCTTGTTTTAATAAATTAAAGCCTACAACCATCGAAGAATCTTTTTTTTGCCTTATTGCTTGTGTTGGAATGTCTTCCATTTCAATTGTTTCTGTACAATTATGTATTTTTAATCTGTCTGATATTTCTGATACATCATCTTTTTTATATATTTCTTTTATTTTTTGTTTTATTATTTTTTCATTTCCTATTAGAATAATTTCAGACTTTATCTCTTTAACTGCTCTTATAGCACCTCTTATGGTAGCATCTGGCGCATTGTCACCACCGCATTGCATCTAATAAAATTCTCATTCTAAACCTTCCTCTAATATAAAGTATATTTTTTATTTATCTATTTTATTATTTAATTATAAAAAAAGCAATACCTATTAATAAAAAATAAAATAGAAGTTATTGAACTTCTATTTTATAAATATTCGATATCATATTTTATTCAAAACTTCTTATTATTTCATTAATACCTGCGTCCTTTGTAGTGCTTGTTGCTATTATGCTTACAAAATATTTATCTAGTTTATACACATAATACTTTTGTATCATTGTTACATTGTTCATTGTTGCTGTTGATGTTAATGTAGTAAATTCTTTGTTTGCAATTGTTTCCTTTCCTTCTTCTCCCATTTCATACTTAATAGAATCTACACTTGTTAATTGATTCTTAAGTTGACTTAGATAAGAATCTACTGTTAAGTCAATTAATGGTTTTTCGCTTAATAATACTACATTGTTTCCTGTGTTTGGATCATTTGCTACCATATAATAAGCACTTGTTAGCTTAGATACTTCTGCTGCCATTTTTTGCTCGTCATTTAATAAGTCTGTTCCTAAATCCATCATTTCAGCAATTTCTTCATCACTTGAATATGACCAACCTTCTGGTAAATTAAACTTTAATCCTAAAAAATCATTTGTGTAAACATTGTTTTCCCATTTTCCCATTGAAAATTCTTTTGATTCAGTTTTTTCTTCTTCGTTGTTAGTTGTTACGTCTTTTGCTCCACATCCTGCTAATAAAAATAACATACTTGCAACAAGTATAATAAGTAATGTGTTTTTTATTACTTTTTTCAATTTTATCACCTCGCATTTATTATATATGATATTTAAAAAAAGTACAATATTTTTCCAAGATTATATAAATTAAAGTATACAAAAATAGAGGTTACTTCTAACCTCTATTTTTTATTCCTAGCATATTATTCAATTATATCTGCAACTATACCAGAACCTACTGTTCTACCACCTTCACGAATAGCAAATCTTAATCCTTTTTCGATAGCTATTGGAGTGATAAGTTCGATTGTCATTGTTACGTTATCACCTGGCATTACCATTTCTGTTCCTGCTGGTAAATCAATAACACCTGTAACGTCTGTTGTTCTGAAATAGAATTGTGGTCTATATCCATTGAAGAATGGTGTATGTCTTCCACCTTCTTCTTTTGTTAATACATAAACTTCTGCTTTGAATTTTGTATGTGGATGTATTGTTCCTGGTTTTGCTAAAACTTGACCTCTTTCGATGTCTTTTCTATCAATACCTCTTAATAGAACACCAATGTTGTCTCCTGCTTCTGCTTGGTCTAATAATTTTCTGAACATTTCTACACCTGTAACAACAGTTTTCTTTCTTTCTGTTGTTAAACCAATTATTTCAACTTCATCTTGTAATTTAACAACTCCTCTTTCTACTCTACCTGTAGCAACTGTTCCTCTACCTGTTATAGAGAATACGTCTTCTACTGGCATTAAGAAGTCACCATCTGTTGGTCTATCTGGTGTTGGGATGTAGCTATCTACTGCATCCATTAATTCTTTCATGCATGCATATTCTGGTGCATTTGGATCTGTTGATGTACTTTCTAGAACTTTTAATGAAGATCCTTTTATAATTGGAATTTCATCTCCTGGGAAGTCATAGCTTGAAAGTAAGTCTCTAACTTCCATTTCAACTAATTCTAATAATTCTGGATCGTCTACCATATCGCATTTATTTAAGTAAACAACGATATATTTAACACCAACTTGTCTTGCTAAAAGTATATGCTCTCTTGTTTGAGGCATTGGACCATCAGCTGCTGAAACAACTAATATTGCTCCATCCATTTGAGCTGCACCTGTGATCATGTTTTTAACGTAGTCAGCATGACCTGGACAGTCAACGTGTGCATAGTGTCTTTTTTCTGTTTCATATTCAACGTGTGCTGTGTTAATTGTGATTCCTCTTGCTTTTTCTTCTGGAGCACCGTCGATTTGATCATATGCTGTATATTGTGCCTTTCCTAATAATCCTAACCATTTTGTAATAGCTGCTGTTGTTGTTGTTTTTCCGTGGTCAACGTGACCAATTGTACCAATGTTAACATGTGGTTTTGTTCTCTCAAATTTTTCCTTTGCCATTTAAATTTTCCTCCTTAAAAATCTTTATTTTATATTTAAAAAATTGATAACCATTTTTTAACAAATGTTATTTTATAACATATTATGCAAAAATGCAAGTATTTTATAAAAAAACTATTTGTTCGTTTTTATTAATCTTCTTTTTTTGCTCTAGAAGCAACAATCTTCTCTAGAACTGATTTTGGAACTTCTTCGTAATGACTTGGTTCCATTGAATATGTTCCTCTTCCTTGTGTTTTTGAACGTAAGTCTGTTGCATATCCAAACATGTCTGATAATGGAATAAATGCTCTTATAATTTGCATTCCGTTTCTTGCTTCCATTCCTTCCATTCTTCCACGTCTTGAGTTAACGTCACCAATAACATCTCCCATATATTCTTCTGGAACTGTTACTTCTACTTTCATTATTGGCTCTAATATTACAGATTTTGCTTGTTTACATCCTTCTTTGAATGCCATTGAACCTGCAATCTTGAATGCCATTTCAGATGAGTCAACATCATGGTAAGAACCATCTACTAAAGTTGCTTTAAAGTCGATAACTGGATATCCAGCAAGTATTCCACTTTCAGCAGCTTCACGTATTCCTTCTTCTGTTGGTTTGATGTATTCTTTTGGAACAACACCACCAACGATTTTGCTTTCAAATTGAATTCCTGAACCTGGCTCTAATGGTTCCATTTCTAACCAAACGTGTCCATATTGTCCACGTCCACCAGATTGACGTATGAATTTTCCTTCTACTCTTACTTTATTTCTAATTGTTTCTTTGTAAGAAACTTGTGGTTTACCTACATTACATTCTACTTTGAATTCTCTTTTTAATCTATCTACTATGATGTCTAAGTGTAATTCACCCATACCTGCAATGATAGTTTGACCTGTTTCTTGGTTTGTATATGTTTTGAATGTTGGGTCTTCTTCTGCAAGTTTAGAAAGTGCTATTGCCATTTTTTCTTGAGCTACTTTATCTTTTGGCTCTATTGCAATTTCTATAACTGGCTCTGGGAATTCCATAGATTCCAATACAACTGGATTGTTAATATCACAAAGTGTATCACCTGTTGTAACTTCTTTTAATCCAACTGCTGCTGCAATATCTCCAGAATATACTTTATCTATATCCTCTCTGTGATTTGCATGCATTTGAAGAATTCTTCCTATTCTTTCTTTTTTATCTTTATTTGCATTTAATACTGTTGATCCAGACTCTAGTGTTCCTGAATAAACTCTAAAGAAACATAATTTTCCTACGAATGGGTCTGTTGCAATTTTGAATGCTAAAGCTGCGAAAGGCTCTGTATCAGATGTTTTTCTTTCTGTTTCTTCACCATCTAATGTTACACCCTTAATGTGTGGTATATCTAATGGTGATGGCATGAAATCTACAACTGCATTTAATAATTCTTGAACACCTTTATTTTTGTATGATGAACCACAGCAAACAGGAACTACTTTATTTGCAATTGTTCCTAGTCTTAATCCTTTTTTGATTTCAGCTTCAGATAGTTCTCCACCATCTAAATATTTCATCATTAATTCATCATCTTGTTCTGCAGCAGCTTCTACCATTTCTGATCTGAATTTATTTGCCATTTCTACTAAATCTGCTGGAATATCTGTTTCCTCTATTTCTTTTCCTAAATCATCTTTATGGATAAATGCTCTCATTTTTATTAAATCAACTATACCTTTAAAAGTATCTTCTGCTCCTATAGGTAATTGAATTGGAATAGCATTTGCATTTAATCTAGTACGCATTTGTTCAACACATGCTAAGAAATTTGCTCCTGTAATATCCATTTTATTTACATATGCCATTCTTGGTACATGATAATTATCAGCTTGTCTCCAAACTGTTTCTGATTGTGGTTGTACTCCACCTTTTGCACAAAAAACTGTAACTGATCCGTCTAATACTCTTAAAGATCTTTCAACCTCAACAGTAAAATCAACGTGACCTGGTGTGTCAATTATGTTTATTCTATGTCCTAGCCATTGACAAGTTGTTGCAGCAGAAGTAATTGTAATTCCTCTCTCTTGCTCTTGTTCCATCCAGTCCATAGTAGCTTCACCTTCGTGAACTTCTCCTATTTTATGAGTTTTACCTGTATAAAAAAGAATTCTTTCTGTTGTTGTAGTTTTTCCTGCATCGATGTGAGCCATTATTCCTATATTTCTTGTTTTCTCTAATGGAAATGCTCTACCTGCCATTTATTTTTCTCCTCCTTCTTTATTTTACCATTTGTAGTGTGCAAAAGCTTTATTAGCTTCAGCCATTCTGTGCATTTCTTCTTTTTTCTTGAATGATCCACCTGTGCTGTTTGTAGCATCTATTATCTCATTTGCTAACTTTTCAGCCATAGTTTTTTCATGTCTATTTCTAGCGTAATTTACAAGCCATCTTAATCCTAAAGTTTGTCTTCTTTCTGCTCTTATTTCGATTGGAACTTGATATGTAGCTCCACCAACTCTTCTTGCTTTAACTTCAAGGACTGGCATTACGTTATTTAATGCTGCTTCAAAAACTTCTAATGCGTCTTTTCCTTCTTTTTCTTTTATAATATCAAACGCATCATATACTATTTTTTGAGCAACTGTTTTTTTACCATCTAACATTATATTGTTTATTAATTTTGTTACAATTTTACTATTATATATTGGATCTGGTAAAACTTCTCTTTTTGCTATATATCCTCTCCTTGGCACTATTCTTCACTCCTTTTTATAAATTCTAATAGATATTTAAATAAATACCTAAAGTTACTCTGAAAGGTTCTTTCCTTCCCGCATAGTGCTTATAAATTTATATCTCTTTATTAGCACTATTAATTTTTTAACTCATTATTCAAAAATGTTTAATTTTTTGGTTTTTTTGCACCATACTTAGATCTAGCTTGCATTCTATCCTTAACACCAGCTGTATCTAATGTACCTCTTATAATGTGGTATCTAACACCAGGGATATCTTTTACCCTTCCACCTCTGATTAATACAACGCTGTGTTCTTGTAAGTTATGACCTATACCTGGAATATATGATGTTACTTCATATCCATTTGAAAGTCTTACTCTGGCAACTTTTCTTAAAGCAGAGTTTGGTTTTTTAGGTGTTACTGTTTTTACTACTGTACATACTCCTCTTTTTTGTGGTGCTCTATTATTTGTTTGTTTATTTAATTTTGAGTTGAATCCTTTTAAAAGAGCAGGGGCTTTTGCTTTTGATGTTGTAGTTTTTCTTCCTTTTCTTACTAATTGATTAATTGTTGGCACTTTAAATTTCACCTCCTATTTTTATATTAAAAAAGTGCTAATAACTTTTAAACACTAACGCGTTATATTCTATCATTCTAGCTTGCTTTTGTCAATAGTTTTTTCAACTTTTTACGCAATTATAAATTGCAATATTAAGTGTCCGCTTTTTATACAATGTTGTGATTTTTATATTTTTAGACTTGTAATGCTGAT
>CANRGU010000032.1 GCA_947630255.1 uncultured Clostridia bacterium
CTATAATAAGAATTATAACTAATAGTATAATTAAAAATACCATTTTTATTTCCTCCTAAAAATATATATTAAATATTGATAACTAAATAGTTAAATTTGTTCTTACTGGCGATACAATTAATTTTACACCATCTATTTTAAGAACTTCTATTTCTGTATCTTTTGCAATCTTTGATTCATCTTCAGTTTTAGCAGACCATATTTCTCCATTTACTTTAACTTGACCAATACCATGAATAGGGTCAATGTCTTGAATAACTATGCCATGTTTATTGATGAGAGAATAACTATTTGTAGGAACAGATTTTTTTCCAACAAATTTATCTGCAAGAGGTTTTGTAAGAGGAATAAGTATACAAGAACTTATAACAAATACAATGGTTTGTATCATAATGTTATCTGTTATAAAGCTTGTTATCATTGCAAGTAGAGCTCCAATTCCTAACCAAAAAACTAGAAATCCAACTGTTGCTATTTCAATAACAAAGAAAATTCCTGCGGCAATTAACCAAAAACTCCACATATAATTTCCTCCTAATTTACAAATTCCATATATTATTATACTACAAAAATAAACAAAAGAAAAGTATTTAACGCAAAATATTAGTAAGAATCTTGTACTTACAAAATAAGACCATCAAATGATTTTGACGGTCTTTTCAAATTTAATAATTTTATTAATTTTCTACAATTACCTTTGCAATATTGTATATAAGATTTAATTTTTCTGGTGGACAATTTTTAAGTAAATTTGATAAATCTTTATTTAAATAAGTATGAGAATCTATAGAAACACCATTTAAAATTTCACCTTCAGTAACATCTAGAATAGAACATATTTGATTTAGTCTTTTTAAATTTATATAAGAACTACCACGTTCAATTCTACTTAAAAATGCAACAGAAACATCTAATTTTTCTGCAAGCTTTTCTTGGGTAAGTTTTTTATTCATTCTTGCTTGTTTTAATCTTTCACCAATAATGCTGTAATTTAATGCCATATTTACACCTCTTTTTTATTTTGAATATAGCATTAATAGGTATACTTTTACAGAAACTTATCAATTAATATTTACTAAAACTCAATGCTATTTGTTAACAATATTATTGGTAAAAAGCAAAGAAATATTCAAATTAAATAATTAAGGAAATATAAAATCGTGCAAAAAAGGAACTTTCCATATTATAAATATTAATATAGAAACAATTATTATTGTTAAGATTAAAGCCTTAAAATCTCTAGAACGCTCGTCAGGGTCTTTATGAATTTCATTATTTATAAGTGATTTAAACGTAGAAGAATATCTTTTTATATAACCTTCATTATGAGTATTTTTTTCTGTATTTGTATAATTATTAAATTTATTATTTGGACCATTTTCCATGTTATTCACCTACTCATTAAAATATAACCTATAAATATATAATAGCACAAAAATCAAATTTGTAAACTAAAAAATAAAAATTAAATTAGGTATTGCAAAATAAAATTATTGTGATAAAATAATAACAGAAAATTTGTTTGCAAGGAGAATAAAAAATGATTGCATATGTAAAAGGAAAATTAGACACAAAAACAGATACATTTGTTATAATAGATGTACAAGGAATTGGCTACAAAGTATTTATGCCAGCAAAATCTATTGAAAAATTAGGTGAGCTAGGAGATACTGTTAAAGTATATACATACTATTATGTAAGAGAAGATAATATAAGTCTATATGGATTTACTTCAAATGAAGAATTAAGAATGTTTGAGCTTTTATTATCTGTAAGCGGAATTGGAGCAAAATCTGCTAATTCAATGCTATCAGAAATAAGTCCATCAAGCTTTGCTTTAGCGGTAATTACAGATGATGTTTCTAAACTTGTAAAAATACCAGGAGTTGGCAAAAAAACAGCAGCAAGAATTATTTTAGAATTAAAAGATAAACTAAAAACAGAAAGCGCAATAGAAGCAAATGAAGAAATAAATGTTGTACTTGAAAAAGATACCAATGCAAGCGAGGCAATTGCTGCATTACAGGTTTTAGGATATACCAGAAGAGAAATAGAAAATGTATTACAAAAGATAGATACAAAAAATCTAGGATTAGAAGAAATAATAAAACAAGCCTTAAAATATTTAGCAAAAAATTAGATAATTTATATAAGAAAAGAGGAAAAATCATGGATTTAAGTGTACCACTAGCACATAGAGTAAGGCCAAAAACACTAGACGAATTTGTTGGACAAGAAGAAATACTTGGAAAAGATAAAGTGCTATATAGAACAATAAAAGCAGATAGATTATCAAGTATAATCTTATGGGGACCAACAGGATCTCGGAAAAACCTCTCTTGCAAAAGTAATTAGTAATACAACAAAATATAAATTTATAAAATTAAATGCAGTAACTAGTGGAGTAGGAGATATAAAAAATGCAATAGAAGAGGCAAGAAACCCATTGCTTAACCCAAGTGGAAAATGTATTTTATTTATAGATGAGATACACAGGTTTAATAAACTTCAGCAAGACGCTTTACTTCCATTTGTAGAAGATGGAACAGTTATACTAATTGGTGCAACTACAGAAAATCCATATTTTGAAGTTAACAAAGCTTTAATTTCAAGATCAATGATTTTTAAATTAAATCCACTAACAATAGACAATGTGTTTACAATTTTAAAAAATGCGATAAAAAATCCAGAAGGTTTGGGAAGTTATAATATAAAAATAAAAGACGAAACACTAAAAAAAATTGCTGAAGTTTCAAACGGAGATGTAAGAACAGCATTAAATAGTTTAGAAGTTGCAGTACTTACAACCCCAGTAAATGCAGATGGAGTAATTGATATAACAGATGAGATAGCTGCAAATAGTACAGGAAAGAAAAAGGCTATATTTGATAAATCAGGCGACAGCCATTATGATAATATAAGTGCATTTATAAAATCTATGCGAGGTAGCGATCCAGATGCAACAGTATTTTACTTAGCAAGAGCTTTAGAAGGTGGAGAAGATCCCGTGTTTTTGGCAAGAAGAATTACAATTTGTGCATCTGAAGATGTTGGACTTGCAAACCCTAACGCTTTGGTAGTAGCAAATAGCGCAATGCAAGCAGTTCATAATATTGGCATGCCAGAAGCTAGAATAATACTTGCAGAAGCTGCTATATATGTTGCAAATTCTAAAAAATCAAATGCTTCATACTTAGCAATAGAAAGAGCATTAGAGGATGTAAGAACAAAAGATACAGGAACAATTCCAATGCACATTAGAAATGCTCCAGCTAGTGGAATGAAAGATTTTGGATATGGAGTAGGATACAAATATCCGCATGACTATCCAAATCATCAAGTTGAACAACAATATTTGCCGGACAAAATGCTAGGAACAAAGTATTATATAAAAGATGATACTATAGATTAAAAATAAATAAAAATGGATAGGCTTCAAAGGTTGAAAAATGTTTAAAATTTGGAGCCTATCCATTTTTATTTATTTTTTTTATCATCTGGTATATATTCTAACAATTCAGAAATTTCACAATTAAAAGCTTTACAAATATTATTAAGGTGTTTAACATCAATTCTTTTGACCTCTTCATAATACATCTTAGAAATAGTAGCTGGACGTATATTAGTCATCTCGGCTAATGCCTTTTGAGTCATTTTATTTTTTCCTAATAAATCCGACAATTTAATTTTTATCATGTTAATTCATCTCACTTTATATAATTTTGTTGTATTTTATCATTTTATGTATTAAAATAACATGGAGTAAAATCAATATAACGATAAACGTAATAAAAAGTTGCCTAACAGTAAAAATACTGATATAGGACAAAATAAAAAAAAGAGGTATAAAAAAATGAATTTTAGAAAAACTATAAACATGAAAAAAATAGAGTATATTAATTGGAAGGCTAATGGCCAAAATTATTTAAAGGAATTACAAGCTTTTTTAGATAAAGCAGAAAATATAGAAAACGAAGAATTAAGAAAAGAAATAATATTTCAAATGCTTAAATGTGATAAAGAATTAACATTACTTGCAGAAAAAATGTTTGAAAAATATAGAAATGAAAAAGAGAAAAGCTTAAAAGAAAGCGAAGATGATTAAAAAAATATCACTAGGAATAATTGCTGGATTCATAAGTGGATTATTTGCAGCAGGTGGGGGAATGATAGTTGTACCAGCGCTTGTTCATATATTTAATTTAGATGAAGCAGAAGCAAGAGCAACATCAGTGTTTGCAATTCTTCCTATGGTTATAACAAGTGGACTATTTTATTATAACAACAATTTTATAGACTGGAGTATCGGCATAAAATGCGCTATAGGTGGTATAATAGGAGGTTTTATAGGAGCAAAATTACTAAAAAAACTATCAGATAAAATTTTAAAAATAACTTTTATAATTTTTCTAAGTTATGTATCTATAAAAATGGTTATATAAAATTATCCGAAAAAAAGGAGAAAAATGTTAGAAGTCTTAACAGGAGTAATATCAGGAACTGTAAGTGGTACAGGTATGGGAGGAGGAACAATTCTTATTCTCATACTTTCTGTTTTTATGGGAATAGACCAGCACATAGCACAAGCTACAAATCTAGTATTTTTTGTTCCAACATCTATAACAGCAATAATAACAACTATAAAAGAAAAATTAATAAACTGGAAAATTGGAATTCCAGTGGCTATAGCTGGTATTGCTGGAGCAATTATTGGAGCAAAAATATCTGTAAATATGGATGTTAATCATCTAAAAAAATACTTTGGAATTTTTTTGATGATTATTACAATTTATGAAATATATTCATTCATAAAACAGAATAAAAAAAGCATAAATACAAATAATAAGTAAAAGAAAAAACAGAAAGGAGAAAATTTATGAAATTTGTTAAAGGTATGATTATTGGAACAATGGTAGCAGCAGGAGTTGCAATGATGTATAATGATGGAATGATGAATAAAAAAAGAATTATGAGAAGAGGAAAGCAATTAGCAAAAAAGATAGGAGCATTTTAAATAAAATATTAAAAAATCACGCATTGTGCGTGATTTTTTGTAAATTATTTATTTACAACATTTAGGTTCAGGTTTAGTTTTGCAATTATCTTTGTAATTATCCATACAATCGCATAAGTCGTCGTCTTTGTAGTCATCGTTGAATGATTTTTCATCACATTCTAATTTTACACCTTTTAAACATTTACCTTGGCGTTTGCATTCCTTGCAGATTTTTACATGTTTTACTCTATCTACCCAAACTTGAATTTCGTATGATTTATCTGGGCAAAGTGGTCCAAAAACAAATTCTCCATCTTTATCTGTAAATGTATGAGAAACTGGTTTTCTTTCTTCCTTACCATATTCACAAGATACCTCTATAAGTTTTACTACAGCATTTTCAACAGGATCTTTGTAGCAGTCTCTAATTACACCATAGATTACATTTCTGTTATCTTCTGGAAGATTAATTTCCAAGTCAAATTGTTTACCTTTCTCAATAAATCCGTCAACTTTAACTACAGGACAAAAATCTTTTTCAAAATCCATTAATATCATTCCTTTTCTTTTTTATTCTAGCTTTAAGCTTAATATATAATATGTAAAAATAAAAAGAAAAGTGATATAAAATGTAGATATTGAAAAAATGTTATGATATAATAAACTATATATTTTAATTAAATTTGTTCATTAAATGGTTAAAGTCCATTTAAAGCAAAAGATAAGGAGATAAATATGAAAAAAGTTCATATGATTATTATTACATTAATAATAATACTACTTATAGCATGTGTTGGATTTTCAGTATTATATTTTGCAACCGATATTTTTAAATCAGATAAAGAAATGTTTGTAAAATATGCAGGACAAGTTGATTTAAAAGATTTCATTAATCTAGAAGAATATAGTAATTATTTAGAAAGAACAGAAAATGAATCTCATTCAGATAATGCAGAAATTAATATCACTTTATCGAGAGGAGACCAAGAGGTAAATGAGAAAATAAAAATCTCAGGAAACTCTGATCCAGTAAATAGCAGAGCAAACTATGATATAAGCGTAAACCAAGGTGATCAAGCTTTACTTGAAATGAATTATTTAAAAGTTCAAGATTTTAATGGAATATTATTTAAGAACATTGTTAATCAATACATAGTTTTAGAAAATAATAATTTAAAAGAATTTGCTACAAAAATGGGTACACAAGACGTAGAAAGTGTGCCAGACAAAATAGAACTTAATAATAAATTGTTAGATATAAATAATGAAGAAGTAAATGCTGTAGTTAGTAAGTATTTAACTATTGCAATTGAGGAAATACCTGCAGATAATTTTTATAAACTTGAAAAAGCAGATATTACTTTAGGAGATAATTCAGTAGAAGCAGATGGATTTGGAGCAGATGTAAAATTAAAAGATTTACAAAAAATATTAATAAAAGTATTTGAAAATGCAAGAGATGATGAACAATTATTTAATATAGTAAAAAAAGTAAATAGCAACGTTACAGTTGAAGATTACCAAAATTATATAGATGAAAATATAGAACAAATTTCAGGAGAAATACCTGATGAAGAAAACGTTAAAGTTTTAACTATATCTGTATATAAACAAGGAAAACAAACAGTTAAATTAGATATAAATATAATAGAAAACGAAACAGACAATATAGAAATAGCAATAGAAAAAAATAACGATGAAACTATATTAAGATTAAGTAGTGTAGATGTAGGTTATAATTCAGATTCTCAAATTATTTTTGAAGTTGCAAAAACATCAAATAGCGAGCAACAAGAAAATTACAATATTACTATATCAACATTTATAAACGGTGAAGAAGAAACAAGATATGATATTAATTTATCAAGAACAGGACTACTTAATGCTAATAATTTTGGATTAAAATTTGCAATAAAATTCACTTCAAAAGAAGGCATAGTAGAAAATATAGAATTAGCAAATACAACAAACTTTACATCAGTACCAGAAATAGAAGAATTTAAAGAAGGAAATCATTTAGTAATAAATAATCTTTCACAAGAACAAATAATCAATTTATTTACTAATTTGGGCAATATGTTATCAGAAAAACTTAAAGATGAAATGCTTATATCAATTGTAAGAGATTTACCAACAATAAATAAAGAATTATATGAGGAAGCTAATAAAGCTACTCAGAATACACAAAATGCAATAGAACAAGAACAAAATTTATCTTCGGGTGAAATACAGATAAATGGACAAACTTATAATAGTGTTGAAGAATATGTAAATTCAAATACAGATGCAAATACAAACGCAAATGCAAATACAGATCCAGATCCAATTTCACAATTAAATGCTCAAGCAATTCAAGTATTTAACAGTCAATTTACAGTATATGAAGGAACTCGAAAAGGAGCAGAAATTAAAAGTCTGCAAAGGATGATAGAGACAAACAACATATCAAATACAGAACATATAGTTACATATACTGGAGTAGAAAGTGAAAAAACAGTAGCAACTAAAACATATAAAGTTTCATTCGAAAAAGATGCACAAGGATATATAAACAAAGTAATAGTAGAAGAAAATTAATTAAAATAAGAGGGCTCAAAAATTAAGCCCTCTTAAAAAATGCAAAAAAATGTTGATAAAAAACTTTTTTTAATATATTATATTATTGAATTTTGTGAAAAAGAAGCAAAAGCTTCTCATTTTATTTAAAAGGTGGGAGACATGTATTTAAAAAGACTAGAATTGCAAGGATTTAAATCATTTGCAGATAAAACAGTTTTAGAATTTAGACCAGGTATAACTTCAGTTATTGGACCAAATGGATCAGGTAAAAGCAATATATCTGATAGTATTAGATGGGTGCTTGGAGAGCAAAGCATGAAATCTTTAAGAGGTTCAAAATCTGAAGATATTATATTTGCAGGAACTCAAAGTAGAAAATCATTAGGCTTTGCAGAGGCTTCTATTGTTATAGATAATACTGACGGAAAATTACCAATAGAATTTTCAGAAGTTACAGTTACAAGAAGAATATATAGAAGCGGAGAGTCAGGATATTATATAAATAAAACACCTTGTAGATTAAAAGATGTATTAGAGCTATTTATGGATACAGGTATAGGAAAAGACGGATACTCAATAATTGGACAAGGTAAAATAGATGAAATTTTAAGCAACAAATCAGAAGATAGACGTGCTATTTTTGAAGAAGCAGCAGGAATCGTAAAATACAGAGTAAGAAAAGCAGATTCTGAGAAAAAATTAGAACAAACAAAACTAAATCTTCTTAGAATAAATGACATATTATCAGAAATAGAAGTAAATATTGAACCACTAAAAAAACAGTCAGAAAAAGCAAAGAAATTTTTAGATTTAAGAGAAGAATTGAAAGAAATAGAAATAGGTCTATTTTTATATAACATAGATAATTACAAAGAAAAAATTGCAGAAATTGCAAAAGATATTGAAGTATATACAAATCAAAATAACGATGAAGATGCAAAAATGCAAGAAAAGCAAACTGTAAAAGAGAGTCTAAAAACAGCAATAGATGAAATAACATTAAAAATAGAAGAGACGCAAAATTTAGGCTTTGAGATGAGAGAAAAACAAGAAAAAATCAATTCAGATATAAACATTGCAAACGAAAGAATCGCACATAACAAAGAAAATTTTGATAGATACTTAAAAGAAATAGAAGAAGTAAATTTGAGAATTACAGAGCTAGAAGAAGAAAAGAAACAAAGATTAGAAAAGAAAACAAATTTATCATCAAATAGAGAAAAATTTGCTAAAGAATTAGAAGAAAAAGAAAAAGAATTAGAAGAAATAAGCACAAAACTATCTGCAGAAGAAAAGAAAATAGAAGACAAGAAAAAAAAGATAGAAGAAAATACCGATTTAAAATATGAAAAAGCTACACAAATAAATACACAAGAAGTAAACTACGAAAACTTAGAAAAAAGAGAAAAAACTGTAAAAAATGAAATAGCAGATACCATATCAGAATTAGACGAAAAAAGATTAGAGAAAGATGAAATCTCAAAAACTTTTTATGAAATAGAAGCAAAAAGAAATAATGCAAGTAAAAAACTTGAAGAGATAAATGAAATAAAAGAGCAAAGCCTTTCAAAACTAAAAGAGTATCAAGATAAAATAAATGCGCTCTCAAGCGAAGTAAGAGTTAAAGACTCAAAACTAAAATTCTTAAGTGATATGGAAAAAGAAAAAGAAGGATACACAAGAAGTGTAAAATCCCTTTTATTAGACTGCGACAAAGACTCAAATCTTAAAAAAGGTATGCATGGAGTGCTTGCAAATATTATATCAGTACCAAAAGAGTATGAAACAGCAATAGAAATGACACTTGGGCAAACCCTTCAAAACATAGTTACAGACACAGAAGAGGACGCAAAAAAACTAATTGAGCATTTAAGAAAAAATAATTTAGGAAGAGCATCATTTTTGCCAATTGCCTCTGTAAAAGGAAAAAAAGTAGATAGATTAATAACAAACAATTTAGGTGGAGTAATAGGAATTGCATCAAATTTAGTAAAAGTAGACAAAAAATATGAATCAATAATTTTAAATTTACTTGGAAGAACAGTAATTGTAGATAATATGGAAACTGCAATAATACTTGCAAGACAAAACAGTTATTCTTTTAGAATTGTTACATTAAAAGGAGATGTAATAAACCCAAGTGGTGCAATAACAGGTGGATCAGTAGCAGCTAAATTTAATAACATTATCGGAAGAGCAACTCAAATAGAAGAATTAGAAAAAGAAATAAACAAATTAAATAAGCAAATAGAAGAATTAGAAAAAGAAAAACAAGAATACGAAAAATCAAATGAAGATGTTATTGAAGAAGTAATCGGGCTAGAACATATTATGCAAGACACAGAAATTGTATATGCAACAGAAAAACAAAAAGTTGTAGCAATAGAAGAAAACATTACAAGATTAGAAAATAAACTTACTTCATTAAGAAAAGAACAAACCGAAATAGAAGAAGCTAAAAAAGAGAGTCTAAATATAAAAGCTAACTTAGAACAAGAAATAGCAGAATTAGAAAAAGAAGCTGAAGAACTTTCTGTAGAAATTAAGGCATTTAGTGAAAATAATAAAGATAATCAAAAATACATAGATGACTTAAATTTTGATATTACAAATTTAAAAATATCTGTTAGCTCATTTGATGAAAGCAGTACTTCAATAGATGAGTTAATTCAAAGAATAGATCAGGACATTCAAAATAACAAAACTAGTATAGAGAACAAAATGGCTTCAAGAGAAAAAATAATAGAAGACAATAAAATGCTAGAAGAACAAATTGCAAATTTAAATGGACAAATAGAGCAAATGAAACAAGAAGTAGCAACGAGTGGAGATAAAGTAGAGCAATTAAAACAAGAAAGAGTTTCAAAAAACGAAGAACTTACCAAAACAGAAAAAGAAATAACAGAAGAACTTGCCATCATAGAAGATTTGAAATCACAAATAACAAAACAAGAAGTTAAAAAATCAAAAATGGAATATGAGTTAGAACAAGTCGTAAACAAAATGTGGGAAGATTATGAAATGACTCCAAACAATGTAGGAGAAGAATATAAAAAACCTGAAAATATATCCGAAACGTCAAAAAAAGTAAAACAATTAAGAAACGAAATAAAAGATTTAGGAAGTATAAATATTGACTCTATTGAGGAATATAAACAAACTAAAGAAAGATATGACTTTATGTGTGAACAAAGATTAGACTTAGAAGATTCTAGCTCTAAACTTAAAAAAGTAATACAAGATATGACTAAAATAATGAAAGAGCAATTTGAAAAACAATTTAAAGTAATCAATAAAAATTTTGGAGAAGTATTTAGCGAATTATTTGGCGGAGGAAAAGCAGAATTAAAATTAACAGATGAAGAAAATATCTTAGAGTGCGGAATAGAAATAGAAGCACAGCCACCAGGAAAGAAACTTCAAAACATGACACTTCTATCAGGTGGAGAAAAGGCATTTACAGCAATTGCATTGTTATTTGCAATACTCAAAATAAACCCAGCACCTTTCTGTGTGCTAGATGAAATAGAAGCAGCATTAGATGATGTAAATGTATATAGATTTGCAGATTATTTAAAGAAATTTACAAAAAACACACAATTCCTAGTAATAACACATAGAAAAGGAACGATGGAAGCGGCAGATACAGTATATGGAATAACAATGGAAGAAAACGGAATATCAAAACTCCTTTCAATGAAATTGAAGTAAAATTTTTAATAATTATAATAAGAGACTACTTGAATGTAGTCTCTTTAAAAGTCTGCAGACCAAAGTTCAAATTAATGAACTGATATTAATATTGTATGAAAAAAAACAAGAAATATTCCAAAAAAAGAAGAACTATATGATTTGCTCATATAGTTCAGAAAAGCTTAGTATAAAGCCAAAGTCTAAATAAATAGACTGATAAGTCAACATAACAATTAACTATTTATAATTTAATATTATCAGTATTTCCAAAAAAAGTCAACAGTTTTACTATATTTTTATAAATTTTATAAATTTAGATGTTTTTTCAATAATATATTTAATCTTTTTATTTTTTCATCCGATAATTTCCCAATTCTTCTTCCAAGCCTAGCTTTATCAATAGACATTATATCAGAAAATATTATTCTTGAAGGATCTTTATCAATTTTCCCAAAACATAAATCATCATTTGTAAGTTTTGTCTGATAATTACTTTTAATTTTTTGTCCATCACCTTCAATAGGAACAATAGTAACTTTATCAGAGTAAATATTAGAATTTCGGTTTTGTATTATTATTACAAGATGATTTCCAGACAATTCTTTTCCAACACCTTCTGTTATAAATGCATTGTATATTTCTCCTCTAGTAGGAATAATTGGATGGGCATTTGTGCTAGATATTCTTTTCTTTTCTGTGTTTTCGTATGATTTATAACTTAATTCACAAACTGTAGGAAAATCTTTTATTAAACATGTCGATTTTCTAAAAGATATATTTTTTATATTAGACAATATACCATTAAACATTGATAATAACGTTGTTTTATTAATATCTTCCAAATCTTTTAAGTTATTATAATTCACACTATACCTCCTAAAGTTAAAGCATAAAAATATATTACTATAAGAAATCTCAAATTTCAACAAAAATCGTATGCCAAACTTCGACAAAATAATAACGATATAATAGTGTTACTAAAAATTGAAATTTAAGGGACATATAAAATTCGGTTAGTTTTTAAAGTAAAATCTACTTTAGTAAAAAAATGATTGTATTAAAGAAAGTTCCTAAAAATAAGGACTTTC
>CANRGU010000033.1 GCA_947630255.1 uncultured Clostridia bacterium
GAAAGAAGACTTTGCTATGTAGGACTTACAAGAGCAGAGGAATATTTATATTTAACATATGCAAGACAAAGAACAATATTTGGATCAACATCTTGCAATAAAGTTTCAAGATTTCTAGAGGAAATACCAAAAGAATTACTAGAAGGATATGAAGAAACAGGCAAAAATACATATAATCAAAAAGAAACAGCATACGACTGGGAATACGGAAATGTAAAAAAATATCAAACTAAAGCATTCAATGATAAATTTTCACCAGCAAAACCTGCATTTGAATTTAGAACTGCAGAAAGTTTCTTAAATTCACTTGGCAAAAGTAAAACAAGTAACGAAGAAGTAGATTTAAGTAAATTTAGAGCGGGAGTAACTGTAAATCATAAAAAATTTGGAGAAGGTGTAATAAATTCTGTAGAGCAAGAAGGAGATGACTTAAAACTAGATATTAATTTTGAAAAGGTTGGACATAAGAGATTAATGGCAAAATATGCTAATTTAAAAATTGTTTAAAAAAATCCATATATTTAAAATAAATTGTATAAATTTGAGAAATATGTAAATAATATACTTGAATAATGTTAGATAGCTGAAAGGATGATAAAAATGGCTACATTAACGCAAGTAGAATTACAAAATTTGAAACACTTAATAGAATCACATGATATTTCTTATCAAAAATTAAACACATATGCCTCACAATGCGTAGATCCGCAGATTAAGCAAATGTTTACAAAAGCTGCACAAGATTCTTTAAATACAAAACAAAAATTATTAACATTTTTGAATTAGGAGGATGAAGAATGGAAGAAAAATATATGGTAAACGATATTTTAGAAAATGTTAAATCCACTCTTTTAACATATCAAGGGGCTATATCAGAAACAGAAAACATGCGGACTTAGGCAAGCAATACAACAAATAAGGGATAACGATGAATCTTTTCAATATGAACTATTTAAAGTAGCACAAGCAAAAGGATACTATACGCAAGAAGCAGAAGCAACACAAAAGGAAATTGATAAAATCAAAAATGAAGTTGCAAATTAAATGTCGAAATTTTGGGAATTAGAGATTATAAATTACTTAATATTTGGTCTCTAATTTTTTTAAATTCAACTAAAAATGCCTTACGGAAGCAATAAAAACAAGAATATTATGCATTACGAAATAGGGAGTAAAAAAGAGAAAAAAAGAGTAAATATGAGTAAACGGGAGTATCTAAAATCATAAAACAATATATCAGAGATAATAAAAATTGCCAAAAAATATAAAATAAGGTAAAATAGAAAACGTGTTAGAAAGAAAAAAGATAGGAGTGTTAATTATTTTAAAGAGTATAAAGAATATATTTATTCATGTTAGAAGTTCAATAAAATTTATATTTTTATTAGTAATAGCAACTGTAATTATAGCAGGAATAATATCATTAGTATATAGACCTATGTATAGTGTAACTCTAGATGGTGAATTTATAGGGTATACAACAAATAAAACAAAATTACAAAAAAGAATAAATGAATATCTTGAGGGAGAAGGACAAAATGTTGCATTTATAGATGTAAAGAGCTTACCAGAATATTCATTATGCTTACTAAAGAAAGAAAATCAAACTAATGATGACGAAATATTTGAAAAGGTAAAAAATTCAGGAACGACATATTACGAATATTATGCAATACTTGAAAAATCAGAAGAAAAGTATTATGTTTCTACAAAAGAAGAAGCTGAAAAGATAATTAATCAATTAAAAGAGAAAAAAAGTAGAAATATAGATGACCTAGGGTATACAAAACTTCATTCAACAGAACTAAAAGAATTTAAAGATACAGATTCAGTAGTAACAGCATTATATGAGAAACCAAAAGTAGTAGTTGCATCAGCATATTCAACATATTCTGGACAAAGAATAGTAAGCAATGCTACACCATCGGCTCAAGTATTGGGAATAGGATTAATAAAACCAGTATCTGGAATAATAACATCTAGATTTGGAGTAAGAAGCAGTGGAAATCATAAAGGTTTAGATATAGCAACATCAACAGGAACAACAGTTGCAGCATCAGCAGGCGGAACAGTTGTATTTTCTGGATGGGATTCTTATGGATTAGGAAATTGCGTAAAAATATCACACGGAAACGGTGTAGAAACAGTATATGGACACTGTAGTAAATTATATGTAACTGTAGGTCAAACAGTTTCACAGGGAGAAGCAATTGCAGCTGTAGGATCAACAGGAAACTCAACAGGACCACACTTACACTTAGAAATAAGAGTAAATGGCGTTGCACAAAACCCACAATTATATTTATATAAGTAAATTAATAAAATAAAAAACAAACCAAAAGGAACAAAATCTTTTTGGTTTATTTTTTTAGTTACATTTTTATTTATTATTAAAATGTTTTACACAATTATTAATTGCATTTGTTTTAAAAATTATATTGCCATATTCTATAAGCTTGCGCTCAAATAAATCTGAATTAGTAATATGCGTTCCAAATTCAACAATTGAACAATGAATTAATTTAAAAGTAGTAAAATTTATATTGCTTATATTAATACATAAATAATATTTTGAGTTATAGCTATAAAGAGTAGAATTTTTTAATTTAAGATATGTACTATTATTTACAGATTTTTTCAAATAATTGCAAAATTCTAGGTAATTTTCAAAATTATTAAACATATATATGGCTACAGTATTTTTTTGATTTATACTTTTTCTTTTAACTTTTACTTTTTTTGTTTGTTCTTTTTCAGGAACAATACGAGTTACAGTTAAGATAAACTTTCCGTTCGGGAACAGCTAAAGCTTCTATCATCAATTTATAATCTTTAGTTTCAAATCCAATTTCTTTTTCAGCTTTATCTAGCATATCGTAAAATACATCTTGAGATTCGATAGAATTTGACATGAATGAGTGTAAATCTATATTCTTTTCTTTTAAATCCTCTAAATTCAATGTGATTCTAATTTTATTTTCACTTAACTTTTCAATTTGCAATTTAAATACCTCCAATTGTATTATGTATAAATATATTATAGCATTAATGTTATTATTTTTAAATAGCAAAAATATGGAAATTTACTATATTATATTTAAAAACATTCAAAATGTTTAAGGTTTTTAGCAAATTACTTGAAAAATAAGCAAAGAAAAGATATAATATATCCGTACTAAACAATAGGAGGAATAAATATGGCAACAAAAGAAAAAAATATATGGATATTATTAGTATTTCTATTATCAGGATTAGTAATAGGAGGTCTACTTGGAGAACTAGCATCAAAAGTAGACTGGCTATGGTGGTTATCATATGGAGAAAAATTTGGGTTATCTAACCCTATAGAATTAGATTTAAGTGTTATTACAATAACATTTGGATTAATGTTTAAAATAAATATAGCTAGTATAATAGGAATGGCACTTGCAATATTTATTTATAGAAAAATATGAGGTAACTATTGCATTTAAAGTAAAAAGTACAAAATTTACTTTGTAAATTTTGTGGGGGGTAATTTTATTTTTGAAAGGATATGAATTATGAAATTAAAAATGAAGGAACTCCCAATATCAGAAAGACCATATGAAAAGTTAGAATTATATGGACCAGAAATGTTATCGAATAGCGAACTTTTGGCAATAATAATTAAGAGTGGAACAAAGGAAGAAAATTCGGTATCAGTTGCACAAAAAGTTTTAAACTTAAACAATGAAAGTAACAAAGAAAATTTAAAATTTTTGTGTGAAACTTCAATAGAAGAGTTTATGAAAATAAAAGGTATAGGAAAAATAAAAGCTATACAACTAAAAGCTATTGGAGAATTAACCAAAAGAATATCAAAACCAATAAACGAAAATAAAATAAAAATCAAAAGCACAAAAGATGTAGCAGATCTTATGATGCCAGAATTAAGATATGAAAAAAGGGAAATAGCTAAAGTAATTATTCTTAACAATAAAAATGTAGTTGTAAGAATAATGAATATATCCTTTGGAGGAACAAATTTCGCAAGCATTGCCCCAAAAGAGGTTCTTGCAGAAGCAGTAAAAACTGGATCACCAAAGATAATACTTGTTCATAATCATCCGAGTGGTGATGCAACACCTAGTAAAGAAGATTACAGAATTACAGATAGAATTTACGAATGTGCAGACATAATGGGAATTGAACTTTTAGATCATGTTGTAATAGGTGATGGAACATATGAAAGTATTTTAATGGGAAAGGAAAAGAGAGTAAAATGAATTTATTTAGCTTGAAATCAAAAGACATAGGAATAGACTTGGGAACAGCAAACACATTAGTAACACTAAAAGGAAAGGGAGTTATATTAAAAGAACCATCTGTAGTAGCAATAGATAGAAGAACAGGTAATATTTTGGCAACAGGGCATGAGGCAAAAGAAATGCTTGGTAGAACTCCAGAAGCAATAAAAGCAGTAAGACCATTAAAAGATGGAGTAATTGCAGATTTTACAGCAACACAATTAATGCTTAAAAATATTGTTACAAAAGTATGCCAAAGATATAATGCAGGAAAACCAAGAGTAGTAGTAGGAGTTCCATCTGGAATTACAGAAGTTGAAGAAAGAGCTGTAGAAGAATCTGTAATAAGAGCAGGAGCAAAAGAAGTGTATTTAATAGAAGAACCTATGGCTGCAGCAATTGGAGCAAATTTAGATGTTGCAGAACCAGCAGGAAATATAATAGTAGATATCGGGGGAGGAACAACTGAAGTTGCTGTTATTTCATTAGGTGGCGTAGTAGTAAGCCATTCATTAAGAATAGCAGGAGATGAACTTGATGAAGATATAGTTGATTATGTAAAAAAAGAAATGGGACTAGCAATTGGAGAGACAACAGCAGAAGAAATAAAAATAGAAATAGGTTGTGCAACTCCACTTGTAACAGAAAAGAGTATGGAGATAAGAGGAAGAGATTTGACGAATGGACTTCCAAGAAACGTTATTATAACATCTAGCCAAGTAGAAGAGGCAATGAGAAATTCAATAAATGAAATTGTAGAAATAGTAAAAACTACTTTAGAAAAAACTCCACCAGAACTTGCATCAGATATAGTAGAAAAAGGCATAGTTTTAGCAGGGGGAGGAGCCTTAATTAAGAATTTAGACAAGCTATTAAGTCAAAAAACTGGAATGCCTGTTTATATAGCAGAAAATCCTTTAGAATGTGTAGTAAACGGAACAGGAAAAACATTAGAAGATTTAGAGAGATTAAAAACTGTGTTAATAAATGCAAGAAAACGAAGATAATACATTAGAAAGGATGCTAAAATAGTGTATAAAAATAAAAAAACAGGTATTATAGGGATTATAATTTCTATAATAGTATTAATTATATTAGTATTGCTTACAAATGTAAAACCCAGTAGTATTGCAAATTTAGAAAATGTATTTGGTAAATTAGTAATGCCAATTCAAAACGGATTAACATATCTAAAAAATAAAATTGCCGGAAATAGTGTATTTTTTGAAGATATAAACAACCTAAAATTTGAAAATCAAGAGCTTAGAGAAAAAAATAAGCAATTAGAAGAAGATTTACGAGAACTAGAAATAATAAAAGCAGAAAATGCAACTTTAAGAAGCTATAATAATATGAGTGAAAAATATACACAATATAAAACAGTACCAGCATATATAATTAACAAAGATATAAGCAACTTAAGTGATACAATGGTTATAAATATAGGTAGTGACAATGGCGTAAAAGAAAATATGCCAGTAATAACCACAGAAGGATTAGTAGGATATATAATATCAACTACTAACAATACTTCAAAAGTACAGCCAATTATAGACCCGGCTACTAGTGTAAGTGCAGCAATAAGCACATCTAGGGATGGCGTAATAGCAAAAGGTATACTTGGAAGCAATAACACTTTAAAATTAATGTATATTCCAACAGATGCAGATTTAGTATTGGGAGATACAATAGAAACTTCTGGAATTGGAGGAATATATCCTAAAGGGATATTAGTTGGAAAAATATCACAAATAATCGAAGCTAAAAACATTACAGATAGATATGCAATAGTAGAAACTGCAGTAAATTTTTCAAAATTAGAAACAGTGCTTGTTATAACAGAATAATAAAATAAATTATCTAATCAAAGAAAGGAATGAAATTAAAAATGGACAATGAAATTTATATAACACCACTTTCAGGAAGATATGCAAGCAAAGAAATGAACAAAATATGGTCTAATAATTCAAAATATAGTACATGGAGAAAACTTTGGGTAGCTCTTGCAGAAACAGAAAAAGAATTAGGAATAGACATTACAGACGAGCAAATTAACGAAATGAAAGCAAATATAGATAATATAGATTATGAAGTAGTATCAAAAAGAGAAAAAGAATGTAGACACGACGTAATGGCACATGTATATGAATTTGGAACAAAATGTCCAAAAGCAAAGCCAATAATACATTTAGGAGCAACTTCATGTTACGTAACAGATAATACAGATGTAATTTTAATGAACGAAGCACTTAAAATAGTAAAACAGAAATTAGTTACAGTAATAAACAATCTAAAAAACTTTGCAGAAAAATATAAAGCAACAACATGTTTAGGATATACACACTTTCAACCTGCGCAACTTACAACTGTTGGAAAAAGAGCAACCCTTTGGATGCAAGATTTATTAGAAGATTTAGAAGAACTAGAATTTGTGCAAACAAGAATGAAACTTTTAGGATGCAAAGGAACAACAGGAACTGAAGAAAGCTTTATGAAGTTGTTCAAAGACGAAGAAAAAGTAAAACAAATAGATAAAAAGATTGCAGAAAAGATGGGCTTTGATAAAGTCTTTGCGGTATCTGGACAAACATATACAAGAAAATTAGATTCAATTGTTCTAAACTGCTTATCAGGAATAGCAGAAAGCGCATCAAAATTTGCAAACGACATGAGATTATTACAACACGAAAAAGAACTAGAAGAGCCATTTGAAAAAGGACAAATTGGTTCATCAGCAATGGCATATAAAAGAAATCCTATGAGAAGCGAGAGAATAAACTCACTATCAAGACATGTAATAGCACTTGCTAATGATACAAAAATTACATCAGCAACTCAATGGTTGGAAAGAACATTAGACGATTCAGCAAACAAGAGGATATGTGTGCCAGAAGCATTTTTAGCAATAGATGCAGTATTAATACTTTATGAAAATATAACATCAGGCATAGTAGTATACGAAAATGTAATAAAAACAAATATGATGCAAGAATTACCTTTTATGGGAACAGAAGAAATTCTTATGAATGCGGTATTAAAAGGTGGAGATAGACAAGAATTACATGAAAAAATAAGAGTATACTCAATGGAAGCGGGTAAAGTTGTAAAAGAATTTGGAAAACCAAATGATTTGGTAGATAGAATAGCAAGTGATGAAACATTTGGATTAACAAAAGAAGAAATTCTAAACATATTAAATCCAGACAATCTTTGTGGAAGAGCAAAACATCAAGTAGAAGACTTTATAAAAGAGCATGTAACACCAGTATTAGATAAATACAAAGATTTAATAAATACAGAAAAAGTAGAAGTAAATGTATAAAAAATAAATTATATTATAACATCATAAAAAAGTTGTTTAAATAATCCTTCCGTGAAAAAATATCAAGGAAGGATTTATTTATACAACTTTTGTTATTTCTTTTTACTATTCTCTGCATATTGTTTTAATTTTTCATAAGCTAAATATTTTATGCTTCCAGCAGGATATTTTCCATCTTTATTTTTCTTACCAGCCGGTACACCTGTTAATATTTCAATGCCTTCATCTAAGCTAGAAATTGCATATATATGGAATTTTCCTTCTTTAACACTAGATATTACCTCATCTGATAAATGAAGGTTTCTTACATTTTGAATAGGTATTATTACACCATGCTCTCCATTTAAACCTCTTGTTTTACAAACTTGATAGAATCCCTCTATTTTTTCATTTACGCCACCTATTGGTTGAATAAATCCTTTTTGATTAACTGAACCAGTAACTGCAATAGATTGATTAATCGGTATTCCAGATAAGCTAGAAAGTATAGCATAGCTTTCAGTACTAGATGCACTATCTCCATCCACACCATTGTATAATTGCTCAAAACAAATACTAGCAGTAAGAGATAATGGAAAATCTTGTGCAAATGTTTCGCCTAAATATCCAGAAAGTATTAGAACACCTTTTGAATGTGTAGGACCAGACATATCTGTTTCACGTTCTATATTAATTATTCCACTTTTGCCCATATAGGTATTTGCTGTAATTCTAGCAGGCTTTCCAAATGTATAATCACCAATTGTCATTACTGTAAGTCCATTAATAACACCTACTTCGTATCCAGATGTATTAATTAATAAAGTATTTTCATTAATCATTTCTAAATATCTAGAATCATATTTTTTAACTCTATCAATTCTTTCGGATAGGGTTTTATCAATAAATTCCGCAGTAACTATTTTTTTCTTTGAAAGTTTTGCCCAAGTTGAGCTTTCAGCAACTATTTCTCCAATCTCATTAAACCTTGTAGAAAGTTTTTCTTTATCATCAGATAATCTAGAAGTATATTCTACAACCTTTGCCATAGCTCCTCTATCCAAAGGAAGCATTCCTTCTTTTGTAGAAAAATTATGAACAAAGTTAGCAAGTTTTGCTATATTACTATCAGTTCTTGGAGCAGATTCCTCAAATTCTGCTTTAATCTTAAATAATTTTTTGAATTCTGGATCTAAAGCAAGTAAAGTATGGTAAATATTTGAATCTCCTAATAACAATACTTTTACATTTATAGGAATAGGTTCAGGTTTTAAAGAAATCATAACCATGTATGAACGTTGTTCCATATTATTTTCAATGCTTAAATTCTTTACTAATAAAGCTTTTTTTAATGTATCGTAACAAATTTGATTTGCAAGCAAATCACTTGCTTGAAGAATAATATATCCTCCATTTGCCTTATGCAAAAGACCAGCTTGGAGCATAGTATAATCAGTTTTAAGCAATCCAAATTGATTCTCATATTCTAATTTACCAAATAAATTGTGATATTGATAATTAGAGTCCATAATTACAGGCGCACCAGTTAGATTACTATTGTCAACAAATAAATTAACCCTGTAATTCATCCATGGAGTTAATTCTTCTTGCTTTACTGCCTGAGTTTGTCTAATATTTTTAGGTTCATCTTCAATAAATCTAGAAATATTTTTTAGAATATCAGTTTTTATATTATCTAAAAAAGTAACAATTTTTTTGTTCTTTTTATATTTTGTTTTTAGAGGATTAACATGAGCATTAATTGTTATTAATGCTATATTAGACTGCCATTCATCTATCTGCTTATTGCTTTCTTTTTCTAATAGTTTAATTTGATTTATTGCTTCTATTATTTTATCTTGAACTACTGCAGAATTTTCCTCAAAACTTTTTCTTGTTTCATCATCTAATTTATTAAATTCTTCTTCCTCTATAGTTTTTCCGTCTATAACAGGCATCATATATACGCCGTTATTTGTAGCTTTTACTTCAAATCCATTTTTTAAAGAAGACTTATTTAGTTTTTCTAAAAGATCAGATTTTTTTTGTTCAAATTTATTTTGCATTAAAGCTTTTTGCTTTTCAAAATCTTCATTTTTAAAAGTTAGTTTAATATCTTTTTTAATATCTTTTACAAAAGAATCCATGTCCAATTTAAATTCTTTTCCTAATCCTGCAGGTAATGAAACTGCAATAGGTTCATTTGGAACATCAAAATTATATATATAGCACCAATCATCAGGAACCTTCTTTTTAGCAGCTAGTTTTGTTATATATTTTTTTGCATACATAGTTTTTCCAACCCCTGAAGGACCTTCTATATACAAATTATATCCTTTAGAATCAACACTAAGTCCAAACTCCAATGCTTTAATACCTCTTGCTTGACCATAAATAGAGTCTAAACCATCTAATTCATCTGTTGTTTCAAAATTAAACATGTTTGGATTACAAACGTTTTTTAGCTCCTTATAACTTAATTCATTTTTTTTCATTAGTTTTTCTCCCTTCATATGTATATTTTTTAATATATTTTTAGATACATCTAAGATGTATGTATACTCTTTATAAATTAGGTATTTGTAGTGTCATCAATATTGCATCTTCTGTATTATTATAGTATTTTTTTCTTAATCCTACTACCTTAAAGTTAAATTTTTCATATAATTTTTGTGCTGGAATATTATTTGAATTTACTTCTAGTGTTATAGAAGTTATTCCCTCTTCGGATTCTGCCATTTGTATTAATTTTGAAAGTAATTTGCTTCCTATATTTTGTCTTCTAAATTTTTTTGCTGTAACTAAGTTTGTTATATGAACGACATCTACAGCTTTCCATATACCAGCAAATCCCACAATTTCGTCATTAATTTTTGCAACAATATATTTAGAATTAGGATTCAATAATTCACTTCTAAAAATATTTACATTCCAAAAATCATCAAAATCTGAAAATAAAACATCTTCAATTTCATTCAAATCAGATATAGTCATTTTATGAATTTGCACATCATTCATTTTTTAGTTTCATCCTTTCAGCCTGTGACTTTCTTAAATATAGTGGAGCAAGCAAGTCAGCTGTTGTAGAATAATTTCTTTTATATTTATTATATGCACATTTTGCAATATTTTTTGCATGAATATCGTGATTATGTAAAAAATTTTTAATTTTTAATAATTCTTTATGAACAATTGCCCCATCTCCAGCATATATGATATTATCATATTTTTGGAGAACTTTTATAATTATATTTATATCATCTGCTAAATAATTTTCTAATAAATTATAGTTTTTGTCAAATATTCCACAATATACTTGATTATTTCTAGCATCTATAAGTGAACAGATAGTATTACAGTTTTCATTTTGAACATTATAGGCAAGAGCTTCTAATGAAGATACATCTATTACAGGAATATTTAGAGATTCTGCAATAGCCTTTACTGTAGATATACCTATTCTAATTCCAGTAAATGATCCGAGGACCAACATCACATGCTATAAGATTAATATCGGATAAATTTAAATTTAATTCATTTAGCAAATTATCTATTAGAGGAATTAAAGTTTCTGAATGTGTTTTATTGTTATTAATATTTAATTCTAAAATACATTTATAATCTTCTGAAACAGAAACAGAAGCGATATTACTAGAAGTAGAAATACTTAGAATTTTCATAAGCAAATCTCCTTAATTACGTTATTTAATCTTTCGCCATAAGCTCTAATATCTAAATATCTTATTGACGGATCTTTTTCATCTTTAGAAAAATTTATTTTAATATAATTATTAGGTAAAATATCTTCTATCAAATCGCCCCATTCTATAATACATATTCCAGTTGTAAAATATTCTGTACCGCCTATTGAATAAAATTCACCTACATCGGATAATCTATATACATCTAGATGATATATATTCATATCATTTTTTTTATGTTCGTTTACTATTGTAAATGTAGGACTAGAAACTTCATCGCCTAATCCCCAATAGGAAAGAAAGCCCTCTGCAAATTTAGTTTTACCTGAACCTAAATCTCCCGATAAAACAACAATATCGCCAGTTGATAATTTGCTTGCCAAAAAAGAGGCTAATTTTTTAGTTTCAATTTCATCATGTGATATAAATACAGCCATAAAATCTCCTTAAAATAATTTATATTTACACTGATATTTTATATTAGTTATTATAATTTGTAAATAAAAAATTAAAAAAAATAAAAAATAGTATTGACAAAACGAATAACCTAGTTTATAATTTATAAACGTAGTGAGAAAATGCAGGTGTAGTTCAATGGTAGAACCTCAGCCTTCCAAGCTGATGACGTGGGTTCGATTCCCACTACCTGCTCC
>CANRGU010000034.1 GCA_947630255.1 uncultured Clostridia bacterium
ATCTTATTTGTCCATCTTTTATATCTAATACTCTCCATTTTAGGTCTTCTTTTGTTATTGGATATTCTGTGTCATATGTTGTTCCTGTATATCCTGAATATGTTTTTAAATCTTCATATAATCCGTTTATCTCAGTTGTTCCTACACTGCTAGCTTTTACGTATGTTCCATAATCCACATAGTCTCCTACTTTTATTCCTGTGTCTTTTCCTTCATATGTTATTTCGCCATTGTCTCCCATTCCCCATTTTACATCTTCTACGCTTCCATCTTGTTCTACTAAAAATGCATTACCATGTGGACTTACACATTCTCCACTTTCTTTGTTTACTTTCCATCCTTCTGATAATTCTTTTTCTAATCTTCCTAAATCTACTTCTCCGTCTCCTCTATGTACTTCTATTATTGCCTTTTCTTGTAGTTCATCTCTATCTACTGTTTTTTGTGTTTCTGATGATGCTATTTTTGTTTTTGATACTATTCCACCGTTTAATGCTATTCTTACTGTTATTGATATTAGTATCAGCATCACTATTACTGTGATTATTAGAGTTATTAAGGTTATTCCTTTGGCATCTACTTTTTTGCACATTTTTGTTTCTTCTTTCATATGTGTTTTCCTCTCTTTCATTGGTTTTAATCAGTTAAATTTTCTATTGCTTCATATATAATATATATGTTGAACAATGTATTTTTATGTTGATTATAATTTACATATTTATGATATATCAACTTTTTTTCGCTGTCAATATTTTTTGACTATTTGTTATATATTTGTAATATTTTTTTAGTTTTGGTAAATACTAACGTAAATAGTTAATATAATAAATTTTTATTGCTATAATGGAGGTTATATGAATTATTCTTATTGGGTAGATAGTACACCTAAAACAAATTATCCTAGTTTATCTGATGACATTGATACAGATGTTTTAATTATTGGTGGTGGAATCACTGGAATTGCTACTGCATACATGCTGTCTAAATCTCCTTTGCATATTACTATTGTTGAGGCTGATAGGATGGCAATGGGTGTAACTGCAAATACTACTGCAAAAATAACTAGTCAACATGGTCTTTTGTATGATTATTTATTAAATTCTTTTGGATTTGATACTGCAAAGGGATATTTAGGTTCAAATGAGGAAGCTATTAGGACTATTGAAAATATAGTAAAAACTGAAAATATTAATTGTGATTTTATAAGTGAGGATGCTTATGTATATACATGTGATAAATCAAGTGTGCAAAAGATTGTAGATGAAGTGTCTAGCGTTACTTCCCTTGGATTAAATGCAGAATATGTTACAGAGTGCCCGCTTCCTTTTCCAATACAGGCAGGGATAAAATTCCCTAATCAGGCACAATTTCATCCGAGAAAATATTTGCTTGCACTTTTGTCCATTTTAGAGAAAAGAAGTGTAAATATTTTTGAAAATTCAAAGGTTATAGATATAAAGCATGAGAATGATAAATATGAAGTATATGTAAATGATCATAAGGTTACTACAAAATATTTGGTTATGGCATCTCATTATCCTATAAAAAATTTTCCTGGTATGTATTTTATAAAAATGTATCAAGAATCTTCCTATGCAGTTGGTGTAGAACTTGATGAAGATGTATTTGACGGAATGTATATTTCTTGTGATACTCCTACTACTTCTTTTAGGAATGCTCTTCAAGAAAATGGGAAAAAATTATTAATTGTTGGTGGCGGTGAGCATAAAACAGGGGCAACTAATGTGAATATTGATGATACTTATAAAAATCTTGAAAATTATATAAAGTCAATTTATCCAAAGGCAAAAGTTAAATATCGTTGGATGACTGAGGATTGTGTATCTTTAGATAAAATACCTTATATAGGTGAATTTTCTAATTTTCTTCCGAATATGTATGTTGCAACAGGTTATAAAAAGTGGGGAATGACAACTTCACATGTTGCTGCAAAAATTATCTCTGATAAGATTTTGGAAATTGAGAATCCTTATGAAAAAGTTTATACGGCTACTAGATTAGAACCTATAAAAAATAGAAAAGAATTTGGCAACATGCTTAAAACATCTGTATATTCTCTTGCTATTAATAAAATATCTCCTCCTATTAAATCTTATAAGGAGCTTCAAAATGATAGCGGTGGAGTTGTTGATTATAAAGGACAAAAACTTGGAATTTACAAAGATGAGGCAGGAAAGATGCTTGCCGTAATTCCATATTGCAAGCACTTGGGCTGTGAGCTTTCATGGAATAATTTAGAGAAAACGTGGGACTGCCCATGCCATGGCTCTAGGTATGATTATACTGGAAAAATTATTACAGAGCCTACAACTGAGAATTTGGATACTGTTTGTTTAGAATAAAATTTATGAGAAAAATGGTTTATTCCATCTTTCTCATTTTTATATTTTTGCAAAAATCTCTTGAATAATACTTAAAACCAGGCTATAATATATAGGTACATTAAATATTTGCACCTGTAGCTTAGCTGGATAAAGCGCGAGGCTACGAACTTCGAGACCGGGGGTTCGAATCCCTCCAGGTGCACCAAACTCTCAAGATAACTTGAGAGTTTTTTTGTTTCTTAATATAATAACCATCATATTCTATGTCAATTTTTCTTTTATTATATGTATTAAATCTTCATATTTTATATTTTTTGAGTATGAATGCTTATTAGCATAATTTTTCCAAAGACTTTTTAGGAAATCACTTTCTTCTATTTCTTTCAATTTCTGTTTTGTAATATTTAAATCTGTATTTCTATAACTGTAATATTGCTTCTATTAGCAATGTTTTTTGCCTTGTCCATTAAACTTTTAGAATTTTTTATCATATTATAGCCTCCATATAATTTTTCACATTATCATATACTTTCAGCTTTTTTGCATATTGAAACATATTATTTACATTGAAATCCTTATCTTTAATACATTTTCTTATAATTTTATTAGCTAGTTCAATCTCCATGGAGTTTCTGTTTGAAATGATGTCTACTAAAGTTTTTTCAATATTATATGAATATACTTCTTTACCTGTATTTGTTAAAACTTTTATTTTTCCTATATTTATCATTTCTTTATTAACTCTATGAATATTGGCGATATTTTTGCAATATCCTAAACTATTATTTCTTGTAGTAGTTATATCAAGTTTTTCTGGTGTTCTTTCTGTTTTGTTAAGAAGATATAATGCTGTATTAAAAGAAAAAACTGTATTAGGATGTTTCATTTGAAAAATAAATAATTCATCATATATAAATTTATTTGTAGCGTATATTCCATAATCTATTCTTTCAATTGCTTTATCTTTCACCATTTTAGATAGAATTGTTCTAGAAATTCCTTTTTTATTTGCATCCTTTGAAGTTATAATACTTCCATTAGAATTTATTATTTCTATATATTTGTCATACATAACTCTTCCTCCATTACACTTTTAACACATTTTATCATTTTGTGTTAAAAGTGTAAACATGTTTTACAAAATTTCTCTTTTATTATTGAAAATATTATAATTTTTTATACGCCAATTTAAATTTTTATTTACCATTAATTCTTTTAATCTTAATGCATTTAATATAACTGTAATACTACTTAATACCATTGCTAAACTTGCAAACATTGGATTTATTGAAATTCCTATAGGTTTTAATACTCCTATTGCTATTGGTATCATAAGAGAATTATAAAAAAATGCCCAAAATAGATTTTGCTTAATATTTCTAATTGTTCTTTTGCTGATGTTAATTAAATTTACAATGCTTTGTAAATCGTTGCTTGTAAGTATTACATTTGATGCGTCCATTGCAATATCTGTTCCACTGTTTACGCTTACTCCTATATCGCATGCGGTTAATGCTGGGCTATCGTTGATTCCATCTCCGCACATCATTACAAATTTATTTTCATTCTTTAAATTTTTAATTGTTTCTGATTTCTCGCTTGGCATAACGTTTGCAATTACTTTTGTTATTCCTATGTCATTTGCAATTTTTTCAGCAGTTTCTTTGTTATCTCCTGTTAGCATTATTGTTTCAATCTTATTTTTATTTAGAATAGATATTACTTCTTTTGCATTTTCTCTTAAGATATCATTTATGCCTATAATTGCAATTATTTCTTTATTTTGTACTACGTATACTATGCTATTTCCATCTTTTGCAAGATTTTTTTCGTCTTCTTCGTGATTATTTTTAATTTCATATTTTGATAATATTTTTGAGTTTCCAAGTAGTATCTCATTATTTTCTACTTCGGCTTTTATTCCTAATCCTGCTATATTTTCAAAATTGCTTACATCTAGAACTTTTAGATTATTTTCCTCAATGTAATCTGCAAAAGCTTTTCCAATAGGATGAGTAGATTTACTTTCAATGCTTGCTACTGTTTGTAATATGGTATTTACTTCCATATTACTATAATTTATGACTTTCGAAATTTTTAATTTTCCATAAGTTAATGTTCCTGTTTTATCAAATACTATTGTGTTTACTTTTTGTGCATTTTCTAATATTTCGCTCTTCTTTACTAATATTCCTTTTTGTGCGCATAATCCTTCTGATATTACAATTGCAAGTGGGGTTGCGAGTCCAAGGCTACATGGACATGCTACTACTAAAACTGTTACAAATGTAGTGAGTGCAATTTCTATAGGTTCGCCTAAGATTAAATATATAAAAAATGATATAATGCTAATTATTATAACTACTGGAACAAATACTCCTGATACCTTGTCTGCTACTTTTGCTATTGGTGCTTTTGTGTTACTTGCTTCTACTACTAATTTTACAATTTCTGATATTGTTGATTCTTTTCCAATTCTTTCTGCTTTATATTCTATATATCCATCATAATTTATACTTCCTGCAATAACGCTACTGCCTATTTCTTTTGCCACAGGCTTACTTTCTCCTGTTATAAAAGATTCGTCTAGATGAGTTTTTCCTGTTATGATTTCTCCATCTACTGCTATTTTATCGCCAGGTCTTGCTACAACTATATCTCCTTTATGTATTTCGTCTAAAGTTACTTCTTTTTCTACACCATCAATTTTTACAATTGCTGTATTTGGAGTTATTTTTACTAGTTTTTGTATAGCTTCTTTTGTTTTGTCTTTGCTGATTCCATCAATATATCTGCCAAGTTTTATAAAATAAATAACTATCGCTGCGGATTCAAAATATAAATTCATAACCATGTGTTTATTTCCACTAAAGACCATATACATACTATATAGGCTATAAGATAGACTTGCTATAACTCCTATACCTACTAAAGTATCCATGTTTGGTGTTCCATGAATTAAATTTTTATATCCATTTTTTAAGATATCAAAACCATACCATAAAAATGCTAATGTGAATAGTAATAAACATATCATATAGTTTGTGCTATTAATATGTGGGTCAAGTAATGGAATTGTAGGCAAATTTATCATGTGCCCCATTGAAATGTACATAAGTAAAATTGCAAGAATTGTAAAAATTATAAATTTGATTTTTTCTTTTTTATTCTTGCCTTCTATTTTTATTTCTTTAAATTCACCTAAGCTTTTAAATCCAGCCTGTTTAACGAATTCTTCTAAATTTTCAACAGTTAATAACTTTTCATCATATTCAATGCTAGCATTTGCCATTACTAAATTTACTACTGCTTCTTTTACTCCGTTTTGTTTGTTTAAATACTTTTCTAATCCGTTAGAGCAAGCTGAGCATGTCATTCCATCAATTGATAAGATTATCTTTTTCATAGAAAATCTCCTTATTATTCTTTTACTTCATATCCAATGTCTTCTATTTTTTCTTTTATGATAGAAGAGTCTATTTCTTTATTTAATGTGACTGTAACATTTCCTGTTACATGATCTGCTTTAACATTTTCTACTCCGTCTATTGTTTTTAAAGCGTTTTGGACTCTGTTTTCACAGCCTCCACACATCATACCTTCTACTTTAAATTTTAATTCTTTCATATTTAAATCCTCCTTTTTGGCAATTAATGCCTATTTTATTTTTTTATAATATCTTTAATAACTTCTCCTGCAATTATTAGACCTGCTACTGATGGAACAAAGGATATACTTCCTGGTACCTGTTTTTTATTAGTGTGTTCTTTATTGTGTAAATCTACAAATTCATCTTTACATTTATATTTTAATTTTTCATCTGGTTTTATTGGTTCTTCTTTAGAATACACAACTTTTAATTTCTTTATTCCTCTTAGGCGAAGTTCTTTTCTCATAACTTTTGCAAGTGGACATACACTTGTTTTATATATATCTGTTACTTCGAACTTAGTGGGGTCTAATTTATTTCCTGTTCCCATACTGGATATGATAGGTATATTTAATTTATTTGCTCTCATAACTAATTCTATTTTTGCTGTAACTGTATCTACTGCATCTACTATATAATCTACTGTTTCATCTAATATCCCTTTAGTTTCTGGCATAAAAAATTCTTGGAATATTTCTACATTTGCATTTGGATTTATTTCTAATATTCTTTCCTTTGCAACTTCTGCTTTATATTTTCCTATTGTTTTTTTTGTACTAATTAATTGTCTGTTTAGATTTGTTAAACAAATTTTATCATTATCCACTAATATAAAATTTCCTATTCCAGCTCTTACAAGGGCTTCTACTACAAAGGAACCGACTCCGCCTATTCCAAAGATAGCTATTTTGGATTTATTTAGCTTTTCTATTGCTTCTTTTCCAATTAATAATTCTGTTCTTGAAAATTGATCTAGCATTTTTTTCTCCCTTTATTGCATTTTTTTTATGATAGTGACTACATCATCTAGTATATCTAAATTTCCCATTTGTATCTCATAGGCAACACATGTTTTTAAATGGCTCTCTAATATGCTATTTCCTAAAGTTTGTAATGATTTGCAAGCTGCTGCAATTTGGATTAACACATCATCGCAATATCTATCATCTGCAATCATTTGATTTATTCCTCTTACCTGTCCTTCAATTATATTTAATCTTTTGGTTAAATTTTTCTTTTCTTCTTCTGTTCTATGTGTACTTTTTCCACTTTGCATACAACACTTTCCGCATTTTTCGCAACTCATCTTTTCACCTCTTCTTTATGATTGTATACCCCGTGGGGGTATATTGTCAATACAATTTTAATAAATTATATATGATAAAACCAGAATCCTCACTTTCGTGAGGATTCTGGTTTAGTGATTTGACTATCGCTTGCTACTTTCATACGACGATTCCGAAGGAACCATCGTGCTGTATCAAGCTTTACCCGAAGTTCTTCGCAATATGCTTCTAGTTCTTCTATTGGCATAGTTGCAAAATCCTTTTGTGTCATAATATCACTCCTTAAATCCAGCAAAGCCGGTTATTTATATATTTATATTATCATATTTTTCATAATATATCAATTTTTTATCTCTATTTCACATGTATAATTTGTAGGTGTAAGATTTTCTCTGTTTATTGGTCCATGCATTATAATAAATTCTGCAAACATAGTCTTAGGATTTAAATTATATACTCTATATAAATAATATCTATCTGCATATTGATGTGAAAAGTTTACTTCGCTTTCTGATATGTGAAATTTATTTGTAGCACTTCCTTTTGTAGTTTTTACCTCAATATATTTAGGTGTTCCATCTAATTCATACGATAAAACATCAAATCGTTCAGCATTTCCATTTATTTCGCTTGTTCTATATACTTTTTTAGCTAAATCAAAACGTCTATGCGCTTTTAAAAAATCTTTCTCATATTTTACTACCGCTTCTTCTCCTTTTCTTCCTAGTTCGGAGTTTCTATTTAATTCACCCTCAAAATCTATATTTTTATTAGAATAAAATTCTTCTGTAGTATTCCCTTTTCTTTCTGATTTTTTATAATATATTTCATCTGGCTCTCTTAATACTAAATCTAGCTCTTTATCCATTTTTTCAATAGCCTTAATGCTTTGTTCTTTAGGTTTTTCTGCATTATATAATGATTTCTCCCCTATATATCGATCCCAATCAATTATTTGCCATTTAAAATATACAGGTTTTTCTCTTTGATTATCATGGGAAACATATGAAAGTAACCCTAAATATGTATAATCACTTTTTTTATCCATTCTTAAAAATAAATAAATGTTATCTATTGAAGCATCTGGTTTATAAAATCTTGAATTTGTGGATCTGATAAGCTTTGAGAAGGTTGTGATTGCCAAGTTAATATTCCATTTTCATCTATACTTTTATTGAATTCATGAGATGCTTGTGTTTGTCCGTATGTAACTAAAAATATATAATCTTTTTTAGTTTCTGGTACTTTAATTATTCCAGAAATCCCCCAATATCCACTCCCCGCAACAAATTTCGAGTTTGGTGAAAAGATATTATGTATTTCTTCTCGTGAATACTTATTATATCTTACTAAATTATGGATAACTTGTGATTGTTTTTCTCTTAATCCCCAAATTCCATTTCCTATACCAGTTGAATAAAAGATATCTTCTTTTCCTTCATATGCCTCAGAGTCTGATGAATTTCTTTCAAGAGCAGCTCTGATTGATGACTTATATGTTCTTGTTATATTTTTGCTTGTTGTTTTTCTTACTTCATTATAAATATCTTTAAGATTTGCTTCTCCTCCTAAGTTTTCTAATGCTTTTTTTACTTCATCTTTCCATGTACTCAATGGTATCACCCCTATATAATTTTAGCATAAAGTTTACTGGTAGACAACTTTTAAATATTAAAATATAAGTTTTTAACATGTTATACCCTTTTAAATATGTTTAAAGCATTCTTTTATTGATTTTTTTATTTCAAATATGTTATAATATTTTTACAATTTAAATATTCAAAGAACAAAGATCTCTTTGATTAGGCTATAGGCCTAAAATTACAATTATCAATTTAGATAATATTAACATGGAGGTGTTCTTATGAATAATGAAATTTCTGAATATTTAAATTGTAGTAAATCTAAGAGTTTTAATGAAACACTTTTTTATTATATAGACAAAAGTGGTCATAAAGATTCTGAAGTTTACAAGCGTGTAGGTATTGATCGCAAGTTGTTTTCTAAAATTAGATGTAATCAGAATTATATTCCTAGAAAGAATGTAATTATCAAATTATGTTTTTCTTTAAGATTAAACAAATCTGAATTTAATTCTTTGTTAAATTCTGCTGGTTATTCTTTAAGTACAAACAAATTTGACCTGATTATTTGCTTTTGTTTAGATAATAACATTTATGATTTGAACATCATAAACGATTACTTATTTACATACTGCAACGCTATTTTATAGCGTTATTTTTTTGTCGCTTTTTATGCGACCTTTTTTATTTTTATTTGTTTTATAATTTATTTAAATTAAGGGGGAGATAGAAATGAAAATAAATTTATCTAGTTTAATGTGTTTAATTGATGAAAGCGAAAAACAATACTCATCTTTGTTTTTTTCATTAAAAGATCATGTATTTAATACTTCTATTCAGGAATTAAATGGCTCTATTAATATAGTTGAGGATAACAAAAAAGATTTCGATGAGGAATTATCTGAGGTTAATAAGTTATCTGATAAAATTTCTAGATTAAAAAGCATACTATATGAAAAAAATAATTCTTTCAAACTTACTGATGGTAGAACAATCCAATCTGCAATAGTCGAAAATAGTAACCTAAGAAAATTAAAGGATAATTTGCAAGCTTTGCTAAATTACCGCAATTTAAAGCGAAGAGTTACTGAAGTAAATAACTCCTATTTTGAAATTCAAGAAATAAACTACAATCAGGAAAAAATTAAGTCTCGAATTCAACAATTAGAAGAAAGAATCAGAAATACAGACTTTCAGATTTCTAAACTTAATAGTATAGAGTTTGAAATCCATATTTAATTTGATGGGTCTTGTTAAGTTATTTTACAAGTTAAATTAAATATAAAGTTTTAAGCCCATCCCTTTTTAAGATAGCTATAGTTTTATTAGATAAATAATACACTTACACTGTTCAATTTATTTGATTTTATTATGTTATTTTAATTTATTATAGATAAATAATCTATTTTATAGTTTATATATTACAAATATTTTTACAATTCTTTATGTGTAACTGTGAATTAAAATTTTATATAGCTTCTTAAAAAGGCTAAAGATCTTGTTAAATTCTATTGCTACTGTTGTTTTTTACTTTATTTACGTATTATCTTTATAAATTTTAGCAATATATTCTAAAAAATCTGCTAGAATATCTCTAAACTCATTTGAAGGGAAATCTTTTATAAGATTTTCTGCATTATTCCTAAAATTCGCTATTAAATCTTCTACATATTGTAATGCGCCACTTCTTATAAAAATATTTCTAACCATATTTATATCTTCATCCGTAATTTCATATTTTGCATTTCCATATATTTTTTTCAATACTTCTAAATCATTTTTAGGAGCATTTTGAAAGGCATACAAGCTTAGTGGTGTTTTTTTTCCTTCTTTCATATCTGATGTAGTGGGTTTTCCCGTTTTCTCTTCATTGCCAAATACGCCTAATAAATCATCTCCTAATTGAAACATCATTCCAACTTCTGTTCCAAAGTTTTTTATCAGTTTTAAATCTTCTTTAGACGCTCCGGCTAATATAGCTCCTATTTGCATAGGACCTATTACTGTATAATTTGCAGTTTTTAAATAATACATTTTCATGGCATCTTCTAACGTACAGGTGTCCATATTTGATAATTCAATATCTAACATTTGGCCAAGCATGGTATTATGGTTATACGTAATATTGAAACATTTTAATGCTTCTATTTTTTTCTCATTATCAAAATTAGAATTCAATATAATATAATTAGGTATATCTCCCATGCCTAAATCTCCAAGACATATGGTCTGTGATACTGCGCCATGATTGCCACCTAATGCATAGTGAAGACTTGGTCTTCCTCTTCTTGTTGGACTATTATCTATAATATCATCTTTTGCTAAAACTCCGGTTTGCCATATTTCTAATGCACTAGAGATATTAATAGTTTCTTCTAAATTTTGTCCACAAAATAACTGATAACTAAGTATTACCAAATCTGCTCTAATTCTTTTTCCTCCTTGGCTTGCTTTTGCAAATTCTCTAAGAAATGGTCTTAGCATTTTAGAGTGACTATCTGCACTTTGCATAAATTCCTCTAAATTTCTATCTATGGCATCACTTATTTTATTTACATATTGTTTTTGATAACTAATAAATTTGTTCATAACTACCCTTTTTCCTTTTCTTGTGAATATATAAAAGTATATCATAACTGAATGCTAATTACAATTATTAGCTGTGTATTTGGACTGTTTGGGTAATATCCGAACTTGAAGCCTTCGGGTTATGAGTAAATCCTTAAAAGTATTGGTTTACAAGGCTTTTGCCTGTTTCTGTTGGTATATTTGGTGTGCCCAATTTTTAACTTTATAAATTTATGTGATTTTTGGTTCATTTTGGCCAAGAGTGTGCCCAGATTGAGCCCAATTATTTTTAAATTTATGGAGGTATAATTATGGATAATTTTAGAGAAATTAATAATGATATTTTAAAAGAATGGTTAAATTTTAGAGAGGAAGAAATTAGTGCTTTAACCTGTGCTGAAGATAAAAAACATTGGATTTATTTTGATGAAATTTCTAAAAAAATTTTAAAAAATGTTCCTAAACAAAATCAGAAATATGTTAAAAAGCAATTAAATAAGCTTGATGAAAATTTCCTTGATTATCTTTGCTATTGGAACGAAAAATTTTATAGAAATGGATTTGTAGATGGAGAAATGATTGTTATGGGGTGTTTAGAGGAATAAATTTTATATTAATAAATATCCTCCGGCTTAGCCGGAGGTATTTTACTTATAACGCCTAAAAGGCTATATTACAAGC
>CANRGU010000035.1 GCA_947630255.1 uncultured Clostridia bacterium
TATCTACATATTATAAAGAAACAAAAATAAACAAAGCAGAAGCTATAAAATTATTAGGAGAAGAAGGAACAATAACAATTTATAATGCAGAAGATAAAGAAACTCCAATAATGGAAATAGATTTATCAGAGCAAACAGAAGAAGACGAATATACAATTGAATATGAAGAAAATATAAGCAAAATAGAAATTCAAATGAGCAAAGCACAAACAGAAGGAACATTAAAAATTAAAAATGAAAAAACAATTAAAATAGAAAATAAAGAAGCAGTAGCAGAATTATCACAATTAACATCAAATGTAGAATTAAGCATAACAGATCTAAACGGAGAAGAAATAGTTAAAACAACAAATACAGGCAAAGCAGATTTATTAGAACCAAAAACAACAGTTAATTTATCAGTAGACAAAACATCAATATCTGCATTAAGCCAAGACACTATGAGAATAACAGCAGAATTTGTAGCAAAAGATGAAAGCAATAGACTATTTGCAAATCCAGTATTAACTATTAAACTACCAGCAGAAATACAAGAAGCAACAATCGAAAATATAACACCTGTAGTAGGGGACGATAGATTAAGAGTAAAATCATACGGTGTAAGATCAGAAGAAGACGGAAGCAAAGTTATAGCAATAGAATTAGAAGGAGAACAAACAGAATATTCACAAAACGTAGCAAGCATAGTATTAGATACAAAATTAAAAACAAATTCATTCATGGCAGATAAAGAAGTAGAATTAAAAGCTACAATTATTAATGGTGAAGAAACATTAGAAAAAGCAAATAAAATTCAGATAGTATCAAAAGATGGAGTAGTAACAAAATCTACTATTAAAGTTGGAGAAGACGTAGTTGAAGAAATAAATCAAAACATTGTAAGTGTAGAAGCAAAACAAGACGAAGTAATAGAAATAAACACAATTATGATGAACAACTATGACGATAAACTTGCAAATAATAGCATAATAGGAAATATTCCAGCAAACGGAGAAATGAAATCAGAAGTTACAACAAATGTTAAAGATGCAGTAGTATATTATTCTGAAGAAGTAGACCCACAAGTTAATTCAGAAAGCTGGAATACAAACGTAGAAAATTTAAGCAATGTAAAATCTTTTAAAATACAAGCACCAGATTTAGAAAAATCTGCACAAGTAGAAGTAAGCTACAAATACACAGTAGGTGAAAATGCAGAAAATAATAATAGTACAATAACATTAACAGGAACAGTAAATGAGGTTGAAAAAGAAAACAAATTAACTTATGTAGCAAATGTTCCACAGGCAGAAATGCAAGAATCAATGATAGCAGGTCAAGCACAAAATGATAAAGTAAATATCACATTAGAAGCAAAAACAACTACTGAAACTATACATCAAAAACAAATTATAACATATACCATAAAAGCAAAAAATATAAGTGAAGAAACTTTAAACAATGTTACTTTAGAATATACAGCTTCAGAAGGAGCTACTATAACAAAATTAACTAGTGCTCAAGATACAGAAATGGTTTATGAAGATAGCGAAGAACCAACAAAAACCTGGGAAATAGACCAAATAGAACCAGGAAAAATAATAATTGCAGAAGTTACAATAAGAGTAAATGATAACGCTGAAAATATTAAACATACTGTTACATTAAAAACACAAGAAGAAGCAGAAATAGCAAAATTAGAAACAGAAAACACTGCAGTAGAAGATGGAGATTTAACAGTAGTATTAGCCAGAAAAGCTAATGGCGTTATACAGATAATTGAAAAAGACATAATCGAATATATAGTAATGGTAACTAATAATACCGAAGAAGAAATAAAAAATGTACAAATAAAATCTGCAGTACCAAATAATACTTCTTGGATTGAAGATTCAGATTTAAATTCAGATTGGAATTATGATGAATCTAAAAAAGAAGTAAACTATACAATAAGTAACATTGGCTCTAAACAAACTGTAGAAAAAAGATTTGTAGTAAGAGTAAATAAATTGGGGAATAGTGTAAGTGAGGCTACAGTAGATAATACAGCAGTAGTAAGCTATAATAATAAAGAATATGAATCTAATGTTTATACAAGCACACTTACAAAAGCTACATGGGATATAAAAATGACTTCAGAACATAATGAACAATTAAATGTAGGTGATGATGTAAAATATATAATTAAAGTAACTAATACTGGAGCTAGGGGTTCTATAGTATCTGTAATAGATGAATTGCCAGAAGAAATTCTAGTGACGAGAGTAACTGATTATATATTAGAAAACAATAAACATATTGATGAAGAGGTTATCACTAAATTAGATATAACAAGAGGACCTGTAGCAGTTGGGCAAACTTTAACAATAGAAATAGAAGGTATTGTTTTAGACATAGAGGATGACCTAGAAACTAAACAAATTACAAACATTGCAAAAGTAGATTTAGGCGATGAAGATTATGTAGAATCAAACGCTATTGTAAATACTATAGTAAATGATGATATTCCAAGCGGAAGATTTGAAAATCCTACAACTCCAACAGATCCAGACCCAACAGACCCAGATCCAACTGATCCAAGCGATCCAGTAGATCCAGGAGATGATGACGATCCTAATGAAGAAGGAACAAATAGTATATCTGGTTTAGCATGGCTTGATAGTAATAAAAATGGAGAAAGAGACGAAAACGAACAAGTTCTACAAGCAATAAGAGTAATATTATTAGATAATGAAGGAAATCAAGTAGCAGAAACTACAACATCGCTTGCAGGAACATATAAATTCAGCAGTGTAGAACAGGGAAATTACACAGTAGCATTTGTTTATGATACAACTAAATATGCAGTAACAAAATATCAAGTACAAAATGTAGCAAGCCAAGTAAATTCAGATGTAATTTCAAAACAAATGGAAATAAATAACGAATTAGTTACTGTTGCAGTAACAGACACAATTAGACTACAAGGCGAAGATATTAACGATATAGATATAGGATTAATTGAAAATGCAAAATTTGATTTAAAACTAAACAAATACATAAGTAAAGTAATATTAACAAATAGTGCAGGAACTAGCACATATGAATATGAAAATACAAATCTTGCAAAAGTAGAAATATCAGCAAAAAGAATAGAAGGAACAACATTGCTAGTAGAGTATGATTTAGAGGTAACAAACGAGGGTGATGTAGATGCCTATGTTGGAGACGTTATAGATTACATGCCAGATGGATTCATATTTACATCAGAAACAAACAAAGACTGGTATATGGATGGTAATAAGGTATTGCATAATCAAACTTTATCAGATCAAGTATTAAAACCAGGAGCAACAAAAACAGTTACATTAGTATTAACTAGAACACTAAAATCAAATAGTACAGGAACAATAGAAAATATTGGTGAAATAGGAGAAAGTAGAAACCTTCAAGGAATAGCAGAAAATGACTCAATTGCAGGCAATAAACAAGCAGGCGAAGATGACTTAAGCTCAGCAAGCTTAATAGTATCAATAGCAACAGGTTCACCAATGATGTATATAGGAATAGTAATTGGAAGCATGCTGATACTCGGACTAGGAATATATATAATAAACAAAAAAGTTCTGAAAGTAAGAATATAGGAAGGGGGAATGATGATATGAATAGAAATATAAAAACATTAACAAAAATATTAATAATATTATTAGTTATAATGTCAGCATTGTTCATTCTTCCTAAAGCTACTTTTGCATTAGATGAAAGAAGCGATAACGACTTAGTGATACGTTCAAAAGGGTTATCAAATGATTCAAACAATAAAACTTTAGCTCAGCTAAAACAGGGGCAAAAAATATATTTAGGAGGTAGCTGGGACAAAAACAACAATATTTTTTGTAATAGCCGTGTATATTGTATTCAAGTAGGTACAACTGTTGATTATAATGGGAATTATGAGTTAGCTTATGAGTATGATGTTGATGATGATAGCATTGATATTAAAGGTTATAATGGTCATACGGTTAATAATAGTTCTGTTACAAACTCTAACAACGTTAATTTTGCTAAAGGAATTATTAGTATTTTATCACATGCTGAAGATGAGCGCTGGAATTATGACCCTACTAATGGGGGTGGACAATTTCGGATACATTGACGATGTTCAAGCTGCATTATGGGCGTATTTATATATGGTTAGGACATCTGGGATATTTGGGATAAATGAAAATGGGTTTAGTGCATTAGACATTAAATACCAAGCTGAGATGATTGTTGACACTAACCATATTGGATTTTGGAAATCAAGTGATTTTGTTGGCGCTTATGAAACTGGCGAAAATGTTACAGGTAATTCACAGATTGTTGGGGGTAGCCACGCATGGGAATATTATAACGAGGCTTGGAATACTTTTATCCAAGGTAGCGATAAACATTTTAGCGGAAAAATTTACAAATTAACAAATGTAGGTTCACCTAATCAAGCTAAAGGTGCTGCTCAAGAAATATTAATAGTACAAAAAGCAACAACACCGGATGAACCATATGAGCCAGGTGGACCAGGTAAGCCAGATGAACCAGAAAAACCATATGAGCCAGAGGTTACTATAAATTTTCAAAAACAAAACTTTACTGGTCAAGCTCTTTCAGCTGCAATTATAAAGTTTACTAATGTTGAAAATGCTGAAGCAATTAATGGTAAATCAATTTCAAGTAAAAATGATGGAACATTTAGTATAAAATTTAAACCAACAAAAAATACAGGAACATTTAAAGTAAAAATCGAAGAAACAAGAGCTCCTAGCGGTTATGTTGCATTTAAAGATGGAATTATTTTAACTGTAGAATATAATACAAAAACAGGTGCTGTTACAAAAGTAACTAGTGACAATAATTGGTTGGTACTAAATGGAACAGGAACTGTTATTGTAAAAAATTGTACTGTTGCTAAACTAAAATTTAAAAAGATAGACATATATGGTACTGCAGTAGCAGGAGCAAAAATAAAAATAACTGGAGGTTATAACGTAGATAAAATTGCTGGATTGGATAGTAATGGTTGTTTAATTGCTAGCGGAACTACTGGAGAATACAACCAAATAATAGTAACTCCAATTGATCCAACAGAATATTTTGAATTAGATATAACAGAAATAAATGTTCCAGAAGGATATAAAGGATTTGGAACAAAAACTTTAAGGGTTGATTATGAACGAAGTTCTGGTAACGTTGTAACTGCATACGCTCTTAATGGAAATAAAATGGATCCTTCTATAGTTAAATATGGTGATTATATTGCTATAAAGAACACTCCTGAAATAGCAAGCTTAGAATTATTGAAAACAGATGCCGCAACAGGAAATAAATTGTTCGGTGCTAAATTTAAAATAACACTTACAGGAGTAGAATCAATTAAAAATTATTCTAGTAAAGTAAATAATGGAAAGATAATTTTAACTGATATAACAACTAATCCATTAGGAAAAATAACTTTAAGTGATTTAGTATTTAGCAAAGATAACAATAAACGAATTACAATAAGAATTGAAGAAACTGAAACACCTCCAACAGATGGTTCATATTATTATAAACCAATTGACCCAATCGAGTTTACAATAAGTTATGAAGTAGTAAATGGAAAAGCAGTATTTAAATTAGTAAACGCTCCTCAAGGGGTAAGCTTAAAAGGAAATGTTGTTACATTAGATGTTAAAAACCAATCATTCATAAAATTAAGTGGTAAGGTATGGTTAGATGGTCAACAAGGTATTAAGGTAATTGAAGGACCAAACGGAATTAAAGAAAATAATGAATCTGGAGTTGGCGGAATACTAGTAGAGCTTTGCGAACCAGGTACTAATAGAAGAGCTGTAAGTGATGAAAAATATTGGACAGTAACTAAAGATGACGGAACTTATGAATTCAAAGATATTCCAGCAACGCAAAAAGGATATTATGTAAAATTCAATTATGATGGAATAAATTACATAGAAACAAAAGATTTGGTTTCAGAAGAATTAATTAGACAAGGCTCATTAAATTATAATGGAAGAAATTATAGTATTAATACTAATGGACTAAATATTGAAGATAGAAATAATCAAAAAAATCAACTAAAATTGTATGGCACAGGAAACCTTGAAATTCCAGGATTAGAGGAACTTACTGCATCAAAAGCTTTTGAAAACCATAAAGAAAGAGTTGAATTTAACTCTGAACATAAATCTGTAATTGGAACAACAGAAGAAGTATCAAGCGGATTTGGTGAAGTTACTAATGGATATATTGTAGCAGAAGGTGCAAGATCACAAGTTCCATTATTATATAACTGTGACGGAAAAGATGGATGTAAAGCTTTATTACAAACTACTATAGATGGTAGAAACCCAGGTCAAGTTCGTTTCTATAAGAGTAATGACTATTATGCAGCAGAAGACTTTAGAGTTTCAGCTAGATCTGGAAATTACAAAGTTACTACAGAAAATATTGATTTTGGAATTGTTAAAAAAGAATTAGATTTAGCAATAGGTACAGATGTAGAAAGTGCAAGACTAGAAATCAACGGTAAATCAACAACTTACAATTATCAACAAATAATCGACGGAGAAATGGAAGATTTAACATTAGATAAGATATTAGACAATAAATCTTCAGATAATGATGAGATATATTATAACTTCTACTTATACGAGTCAGATTATAATTATAGAATATCAGATTATAGAACAGATGTTGAAGGTGGAATTGAAAACGAAGTAAATCCAGAAGACAGTAAGACTGATGACTACATGGATCTTAAAGAATTAGAAGCATATGTTACTTACAATATTATACTAAAAAATCAAACTACTACAGAAGCATATGTTGATGAGTTTATGTACTACTATGATGCAGCATTTACACCAATTTCAATAAATGGAAAATCAATAGATTCATTAATAAATGGTGAAAAAGTAGATGAATATACTATAACAGTTGACAGCGAAGCAAGAACAATAAGATTCAGAGCAAGAAGCGGTAGAGGTGCTCTATTAGGCGAATCAGAAGATGCGGCAAATAATTTCAGAAGAGAAATTCTTATTGAATTTAGAGTAAATAAAAATGCAGACGGATACGTAGAATTAAAAGATAATTGCTCAAATGTAGCAGAAATCACTGGATATACTTCTGCATCGGGTGGATTTGTTGATGTAGATTCTGCACCTGCTAATGCTGGAGTAACATTTGATAATCAAGGAACAGCTAACATATCAAAACATTATGAAGATGATACAGATAAATCATTAGGATTAAATATATCAATAAAATCTGAAGCACAAAGAGAAATAAAGGGAACTGTATTTGACGATACAGATGGAGATGGAAAGCTAAACGAAGAGAACGGCGCAGTAAATGATGTAATAGTACAACTTATAGAAATCTTACCAATAGAAAGTCCTTTAGATGGTCAAATATACAATTGTGAGTACATCTGGCAAGAAACAAGAAGTGGAAGCAACACAGTTAAAAAATTATCAAGGGATGGAAATATTGTAAAAGAAACTCAATATCCAGATAATATTGAAGTTGGTAAAGGTGAATTCGTATTTAGAGATTTCATTCCAGGTGATTACATTATAAGATATATTTATGGTGACGGATCAACATATGATGCTACAGAAGATGTAAAAACATATAACGGTCAAGACTATAAATCAACAAATGATCCACATTATAACGAAAAAGAATTCTACAATGAATTAATGAATGTTTATGGAGAAAATTCATCAGTAGCAAGAGATAACGAGCTAAGAAGACTAGAAGTAATGTCTTATTCACCAATAATCAATAAGGATATTGGAAGTTCATTAGTTGAAAAAACATCAAAAGACGGAAACGATAAGACAGGATTAGACTATACATGGATGGCAGCTGAAACATCAAAAATAAATGTTCCAGTAGATGTAGGAAATGGAGAAGACTTACAAAAAACAGATAATGAAAGAACAGTTGCTTATGAAAACATTACAAATAATAATCTTATAACATTTAATGGTATGAATTTTGGATTAACTTTAAGACCAGAAACAAGTATAACTCTAGAAAAACACATAACAGGCTTAAAGATTACACCAAATGGAGTAGGAGCACAACCTATTGTTGATGCAACAGCTGATATTGAAAGAATTTTAGATGTTGATGTGTTATCAGTAGGAGTTGTAACAGGACTTGCAACAGATAAATCAACAAGAGGTAACAGAGGTTTCTGGAAAGTAGAAACAGATGTTGAAGAATTAATGCAAGGAGCTCAGCTAGAAGTAGAATATACTTATGTAGTAGTAAATGATGGTGAAGACGATTATTTATCAAGAGCATTAATAGAAAGATTTAAAGCAGATCCAAATACATATAGTAACTATTTAAAAGATACTGTTAATGAAATAAAAATCGGAGAACTAAATGGACTAAAAGGAAAAACAAATGAATATGGAAATTATTTAGGACAATTCTACTATACTGGAGTTGCTAATGAAGCTACAGATGTTTTAGTTCCAACAAGAATTGAAACAAATGGATTAGAAGAGGCAATAAATAATGACCTAGCATTTGAAAACGGAGAGTTCTTCAATAAAGTAAATGGTGAAGCAGTAGCAAAAACTGTTTACAATACAGACAGAGAAGAAAGAACAGAAAATATAGAAACAGTAATCCATAATGTTAAATCAACAGAATTCTTAACACCAGGAGAAAGAGATTTTAGTAATAAAGTAACATTAAGAACAGTATTAGCATCAACAAATGGTGGAGAACTTGGAGCAAATATACCAAGCTATATAGCAGAAGTAATAAAATACTCAAATGCTGCAGGAAGAAGAGATATGCAAACACAACCAGAAAACTTAAAATATGTACACAGCAAGGATAATACAATGACAGTAGAAAACAGCAACGAGGAAGACGAGTTCTGGGGTGAATCTGTAATCATAACAAAACCTACAGGTGAAGATAAAATTTCTACAATGCAGATAGCAATAATAACAGTACTTGCAGTTGCAGTATTAGGAGTAGGCATAATATTAATCAAAAAATTCGCATTAAAAAAATAGGCATATAAAATAGAAAGGGAAACAAGATGTTTCCCTTTTTAGTTTGAAAAGACGAGAATTTAAAAAAATACGGATTGACATATAATGGAAACCTGGTGTATACTATTGTGACAAGCTTATTATGCTTGAAAAATATTTTTGGAGGAATAACCAATGTTAGACTCAATGGAAGAAAAAAATGAATTGCGGTTAGCGGTGCGCAATGCAAGAGAGGCTGGATGTTCAATCGGCCAAATTATCGAAGAGGTCTTAGATGAGCTGGATTTATATAATGAAAATTATATGTCAATAGATTTTGAGATTTCTGAGAGAAGCAAAACTACAACTAAGGAAATGACCAGTGAAAATGTAAAATATGAGGTTACAAAAGTTATAAACGAAGTAGGAATGCCAGCTGCTATGAGGGGCTACGACTATGTTCGGTATGCTGTTATATATTCTATAGAGAATCCAACAGCACTTTTAAATGTAACCAAAGAGCTGTACCCAGCTGTTGCAAAAGAATTTAATACAACAATAGTGAGCGTTGAACGTAATATACGTCATGCAATTGAAGCTGTGTGGAAGAACGGAAATATCGAAAAGTTAAAAAACCTTTTCGGGTACGGTTTTTGTAATGAAAGTACAAGACAAAAAAATAGCAATTTTATTGCAATGATAGTAGATTCAATGAAGGTCAAATATAACTGGAATTAAACTCCAAACAAGGACTCCATTTTAATTATGGGGTCTTTTTTCTAATTAAATTTAAGCTAAATTAGGGTATTACTATAAAAATTAGAATATAAAAATAAAAAATACATACAATAAAATTATTACCAGATATTGTATGAAAAAAATGGTTGTGATATAATCTATTAAAACGAGGTATGTACCTCAAACCTTGTAAAAACAAATGATCGAAAGGAGAAAAAATGTCAGAATACGAGAGTTTAAAAGAAAAATTATTTAATAACAAAGTATGTGGTTGGGAGACCATAGGAGAAGAACAAAAGCAAAAAATTAATATATTTGGAGACGAATATATATACTTTTTAAATAAAGCAAAAACAGAAAGAGAAGCTGTAGAGTTTGCAAAAGAAACTTTACAAAAAAATGGATTTGTAGATATAAGAGATAAAATGGTTCTTGAGCCAGGAGATAAAGTATACTACGTAAACAGAGAAAAAAGCATGTATGTTGCCATTATCGGTACAGATCCTTTAGAAAGTGGGTTAAATATTTTAGGTGCGCATATTGATTCGCCTAGATTAGACTTAAAACCAAATCCATTATATGAAGATATGGGATTTGCATATTTAAAAACTCATTATTATGGAGGAATAAAAAAATATCAATGGACAACAATTCCTTTAAGTATACATGGTGTAATTGTTAAAACAAATGGCGAAAAAATAAAAGTAAATATAGGAGAAGAAGAACAAGACCCAATTTTTACAATAACAGATCTTTTACCACATTTAGCACAAGACCAAATGGAAAAGAAGCTAAAAGAAGGAATTGCTGGAGAAGACTTAAATCTTCTAATAGGAAGTATTCCTTTTGGAGACAGCAAAACATCTGAAAAAGTGAAACTAAATATATTAAGAATACTAAATGAAAAGTATGGAATTACAGAAAAAGATTTACTAAGTTCAGAAATAGAATTAGTACCTGCATTCAAAGCAAGAAGCTTAGGATTTGACAGAAGCATGGTAGCAGGATATGGTCAAGATGATAGAGTATGTGCTTATGCAGAATTAAGAGCAATGCTTAATATAAAAAATCCAAAGAAAACAGCAGTATGTATATTATCAGATAAAGAAGAAATAGGAAGTATGGGAAATACAGGAATGGAATCACATGTATTTGATACCTTTATAGCAGAGTTATTAAACAAAAAAGGAGAAAACAGACCTAATTTATTAGAAAAAGTATTTTGCAATTCAAGAATGTTATCAGCAGATGTAGATGCAGCTTTAGATCCAATATATGCATCAGTATCAGAAAAGAACAACGCATCATTCTTAGGATATGGAATAGGATTTAACAAATACACAGGAGCAAGAGGAAAATCAGGAGCATCTGATGCAAATGCAGAATATGTAGCAGAAATAAGAGCAATGCTAGAAGCAAATAACATAGCATATCAAATAGGAGAACTTGGAAAAGTAGATGTAGGCGGTGGAGGAACCATAGCATATATTTTAGCAAACAAAGGAGTAGATGTAATAGACTGCGGAACACCAGTATTATCAATGCACTCACCATACGAAGTAACAAGCAAATTTGATATATACGAAAGCTACAGAACATACGAAGCATTCATGAAATAAAATTAAAATTAAAAAATGGCAAAAAGGGGAACAGACCCCTTTTTTGCCAAAAGTTTATAAATTATACAAGTTACTGTCTATGCATAGTTTTGCCCTTGCTGATGTTTTTTCGTCAGATTCAAGAGCATTTTTTAAAAATTCAGGATGATCTATTAAAAAATTCCTCATTGTTTCGTCTGGATTTTCATAGAAATTTTTTAGCATTTCATATTGATTTTCATTTACGATATTCATATCTAGAGCCTTTTTAAATAAACTCTCATCAATGTTTATAATCGATAATGATTTAATATTTTCTTTTTCTAGCTTTTCTTTTCCACCTTGCATTCTATCAACAACTACTGTACTCCAAACAATTTGTGCGCCTAAGCTTTTAACTGCAGG
>CANRGU010000036.1 GCA_947630255.1 uncultured Clostridia bacterium
ATATATTAAAATTAATGCTACAATTGGCAATCCTATTAAACTGCTCAAGATTCTCTTTAGCTTCATAAGTTTCTCCTATTCTTATTTTTCTTTTTCATTTAGTTCTTAACTATAATAATTCTAGTCTATGGTCTTCCGCCGAACCTTCTATTTCTTTTTTGATATTCTCTTATTGCTTCTAATAAATCCTCTTCTCCAAAGTCAGGCCAATGTTTCTCTGGAAAATAAAATTCTGTATATACAAGTTGCCATGGTAAAAAATTGCTTGTTCTTAATTCTCTGCTTGTTCTTATAAGTAAGTCTGGATCAGGCTCTCCTGCTGTATATAAGTGGTTAGATATAAGTTCTTCGTTTATATCGTCAATATCTATTTTATTTTCTTTTACTTCTTTTGCAATATTTTTCATTGCTCTTACAAGTTCTGCTCTTCCTCCATAATTAAATGCAATATTTAAGGTAAGTCCTGTATTGTTCTTTGTAACTTCTACTGCTTTGTTTATGTCCGTTTGTAATCCTTTTGGTAGTTCTGATATATCTCCAAATAATTTTATTTTTATATTTTGTTTGTCTTTTTCTTTTAAAAATGAATTTACATATACTCTTAGTATTGACATTAATGCAGATACTTCTTGTTTACTTCTTTTCCAATTCTCAGTTGAAAAAGCATACACAGTTAAATATTCAATTCCTATTTCATTACAAAATTTCGATATATTTTCAAGAGCATCTGCTCCTGCTTTATGCCCATCCTTTGTTGCAAGGCCTCTTGCTTTTGCCCATCTTCTGTTTCCATCCATTATTATTGCTATATGCTTTGGTAAATTATTTTTATCAATATTATCCATTTTTTATTACCTTTCTTTATAGACTTTGTTTTTACTATTCTATCATAATATTTAAAAAAAATGAAAGCTTTTTGAAAATAATTTTCAAAAAGCTTTTGCATTCATTTTAAATTATACACTCATAACTTCTTTTTCTTTTTCTGCTAAAATTTTATCTATTTCCGCAATTTTTGCATCTGTTAATTTTTGAATTTGGTCTTCTGCTGATTTAAGCTCATCTTCTGTCATTTGATTATCTTTTTGCATTTTTTTTGCTTCGTCAATTCCTTCTCTTCTTACAGAACGAATTGATACTTTTGCGTCTTCTGCTGTTTTCTTAATTTCTTTTACTATTTCTTTTCTTCTTTCTTCATTTAATTCTGGAAATGCAAGTCTAATTACTTTTCCATCATTATTTGGGTTTATTCCAATTTCTGCTTTTAAAATTTCTTTTTCTATTTCTTTTAATAAGCTAGCATCCCATGGTTGTATAACTATAAGTCTTGCTTCTGGAACAGAAATACCTGCTACTTGATTTATTGGTGTTGGTGTTCCATAATAGTCTACCTTTATTTTATTTAATATTGCAGGATTTGCTCTACCTGCTCTTACTTCTGCAAAATTTTCTTGTAAAACACTAATTGTTTTATCCATTTTTTCTTCAATATGTTTAAAATCCATAATTTAATTTCTCCTTCCAAAATTTGAATTTATTTATATAATATTTTTCATTTGCTTATTTAACTAAAGTTCCTATTCTTTCACCCCTAATAATCTTTACAATATTATTTGGGTCGTCTATACCAAATACTATTAATGGTATTTTATTGTCTCTACAAAGTGATGTCGCTGTTGAGTCCATTACCTTTAAGTCTTTATTTAAAATATCTAAATATGTTATTTCATCGTATTTTATTGCATTTGGATCTTGTTTTGGATCTGCTGAATATACTCCATCTATTGTTTTTGCAAGCAAAATAACCTCTGCATCTGTTTCTGCTGCGCGAAGTGCTGCTCCTGTATCTGTTGAGAAGTATGGATTACCGTGTACCACATGCAAATATTACTACTCTTCCTCTTTCTAAATGTTTTATTGCTTTTCTTTTTATGTATGGCTCTGCTATTTCTCTCATTTCTATTGCTGTTTGTACCCTTGTGTATATTCCTCTTGCTTCTAAAGCATCTTGAAGAGCTAAACCATTTATTGTAGTTGCAAGCATTCCCATGTAATCTGATGTAGTTCTTTCCATTTGATGTCCATCTCTTCCTCTCCAAAAGTTTCCTCCTCCTACTACTATTGCTACCTGTACTCCCATGTTTACTATTTCTTTTATTTTGTCACAAATTTTGCCAACTGTATTTGAGTCTACTCCTGTTTTATTTTCTCCTGCAAGTGCTTCACCACTTAATTTTAGTAGTATTCTTTTATATGCTATTTTTTCCATAAATACCTCCATTCAATTCGTAGATATTGTATCATATATGTTTATAAATTGAAAAGACTTTTTTAAATTTTTATTTTTAAACTTTTAACCAATTCTCCATCTAAACTTTTTAATTCTATATTTTCTTCATTAATTATTATATAACCTTTCTTTGTTCCTCCTCTTGGCTTAGATATAGAACCTGGATTTGCAATTATCTTTTCTCCTATTTTTTCTAGCATTGCTACATGTGTATGACCTGATAGAAAAATGTCTCCACAATTTTCTGGCAAATTATTTGGGTTATATATATGCCCATGTGTTAATGTTACTTTTATTCCATTTATATCAATAGTTTTTAAATACCCTAATCCAAAATGAAATAATTCATCTATATATGAATTATCGCAATTACCTTTAACTGCAATAATTGCTCCTGCCATATTATTTAATATTTCTGCTACTTCAAAATCAGTTGATGAATAATAGTAACTAGAAAAATCTCCTAATATTAGTAATTTTTCTGCATTTTCTTCTTTAAATTTTTCTATTACTCGTTTAAGATTCTCAATGTTTCCATGAATATCTGATATACACATTGCTTTCATAATTTTCCTCCATTAAAAATAACTTTATCCATTTTTATATCATTAATATCGCTATCAATTTTATCACATACACACTCTTTGTAAGTTAGTCCTATTTTTGTTCCTTTATAATTTTTTAAAAACCTATCATAAAATCCTTTTCCATAGCCTATTCTATTGTTTTGCTTATCAAATGCAACTCCTGGAATGATACATATGCTATCATTAAAGTCTGTTATAGGTTTATTTGCCTTTGGTTCTAGTATTCCAAAGCTCCCCTCTTCTAAACCTTTTAAATTTTTTATCTCATAAAAAATAATATCGTTCCCTTCACATTTTGGCACAGCAACTTTTTTATTTGTATTTAAAGAATAATTTATAATATTAAAAGTATCTACTTCATATTTTAATGATGCATATACTAAAACTAGTTTACTTTCTTTATATTCTTTTAAATTAATTACTTTGTTAAAAATATCATTATCATATTTTATTTTATTTTTTTTATTAATATTTTTTCTTATATTTAAATATTTTTCTCTTAAAATTTCTTTATTCATAACTTACCCTTGAATATTGTAACATAAAAATACAATTATTTTAACAGTAAATTCATATTTCTGTTTTTTAATTTAATTATATTTATAGAAATTTTATTTTTTTGACAATTTAAGTTTATTATTTTATAATTATAAAAGTTTTATGGAGATGATTAATAATGAAATTAGTAATACAAAGAGTTAAAAATGCTGATGTTAGTGTAGATAACAAAATTGTTGGAAAAATAAATAAAGGTTTTTTAGTATTATTAGGAATTCATAATTCAGATACTCAAAAAGATGCGGATTATCTAGTGAAGAAATTAATTAATTTAAGAATTTTTACTGATTCTAATGGTAAAATGAATTTATCTCTACAAGATGTAAATGGAGAATTATTAATCATTTCTCAATTTACCTTATATGGCGAGTGCAAAAAAAGTGGCAATAGGCCATCCTTTTCTGATGCCGCAAAACCTAATATTGCTATTCCATTATATGAATATTTTGTTAATGAATGTAAAAAACAGGTTCCAGTAGTTCAAACTGGTATCTTTCGGTGCAGATATGAAAGTAAATCTTTTGAATGATGGTCCTGTTACTATTATTATAGATTCAAAATGATTAATATTTTAATCTATTAAATATAAAGTAATCTTGATTTATTTTTAATAAAATGCTATTATATGTATGTTGCCACTTAATAATATTGGGGTGTCGCCAAGCGGTAAGGCATCGGACTCTGACTCCGACATTTCGTAGGTTCGAATCCTACCACCCCAGCCAGTCTGAGTGTTCTTATAGGATTTAAAGTCTATAAGAACACTTTTTATTATTTTTATTATACTGATAATTTTGATACGTAGTTTACATTAAATTTAAGCATTTTTTAATTTTTTATTGCATTTTATTATATTTTTATATAGAATACAATTAATAATAAAAAAAGGGGGAAAACAAATGAGAAATAAGAAAGGAATAGGTTTAATAACTTTAATTGTAATTATTGCTGTAATATTAATAATAGGTGGAGTTATAGTGTTCTGTTTTATTAATAAAAATTCAACAAATGGAGATACTAGTGGGACTTCAAATAATGGTTCTAGTATTAGTGGTGGAATTTCAAATAATAATTCTAAAAATAATTATTCGCTTGATGAATTAAAAAAAGATACTGAAAATTTATACATTACAAATTATGTTGATTTTCAACTTGGATATTCTTTCCAATATCCAATTAGCTTAGATTTATCAAAAACATACAGAAATAGAGATAATAGTGCCGCTGTTTATCGTGATGAAACTAACGATAGTCTAAATAGTGTTTTTGGGAATAAATCAATAAAAATAATTCGTATAGATTTAATCAAAGATTTTGCTAATAAATCACAAGAAGAAATATTAGAATTATTAAAATTCAGATATTTGGGTCATCCAGATACAATAAATTATCAAAAAGAATTTAATAATAATAATATTAAGTGGTTGAAATATCAATTTAACATAGGAGATAAAAAAGATAATTATTTATATATTGCTGAATATAATAATACAAAATTTGCGATAAGTTTTTTTGAACTACAAGATGATAATATACCAGAAATAAAAAATAGAGATGCAATATACGAAAATATTATAACAAGTGTTAAATTTTCGGAAAAGAAAGATTTACTAAAATTAAAAGAGGCTTCAGTATTAATGTATAATTCGACTTATGAAACAAAATCTTGTTTAATATATGATGAATTAGGAAATGAAATGATATCAGCTGCTTATATTCCACCAACAATCTATACAATATCTGGAGCCGGTGCAATTGCATACAGAAAAACAACTGATATAAATATTAATAATGCGATTAACAAATTAACTACTCAAAATTATCCTCATATATTATTAGATGCAGAAAATAACACTTATACTATAAAAAAGGAAGAAGATGTAATAACTTTAAATGAATCAAATGTTGGCGACTTTCAAATAAAATTTTACCAATTAGAACAATACAATAAACAATATAATAGTACTGATATTTTACTAGCATATGTATTTGTAACAAATGAATACTATGGAATTGTTAGTAATTTGGCAAATAGTGAAAATGATATTGCTTATCAAAGAAGTAGATTAGATTATACAATGAAAAACATTGTATTCAATAAAGACCTTTATAATCCATCTGATTATGCAGAATAATAATTTTATTTGTTGAGTATATTTATTTAAATCGAGTGCAATGAAATGTGCTCGATTTCTTTTTAATTACTTTCATAGCATAAAAACTATGGGCATTAATGTTATAATTGTCGAGTCAAAGATTGCATTAATGAAAAGAGATTAGCCAACGAACAGCTAACCTCTATAATTGGTTCATTTTATATTTTGTATAAAACTGAAATGGACTCAAAATTTCTATTTTATACTCTTTTTGTAATTGTTCTCTTATACTATTAATATGCATATCTTGAGTTATTAAATATTTTACATTACCATCAATACAACAATCTACAAATTTATTATCTGATTTATCTTCTATACAAAAATTTGTATTTATAACATGGTCTATCTCTTCCACTTGCCACAAACATTTAGACAATGTAGCCATTAAAGGAAATATGTTAAATTTGTTTTTATCTCCTAATCTATTAAATGCTTCTAATAAAATATTTCCAAAAGTAACTAGTAATTCATTTTGCATTTATTTATTCATAACAAAAGATACTTTGTTAAGACTTTTCATATTAAAAATAGCCTTACAAAAAGTATCTTTCTTAAATATTCCGTTTATAAAAACATTCGTATCTACAACAATTCTCATATTATATGTTACCAGTTTTAACCTTTACAACTATATCATCAATATCAGAATTTGTCATTCCAGATTCATCTATTAGAGAAGAACATGCATCACATAGTTCATTCCAGTCATTATTGCTAGAATTTTCTACTTCGTCAATTAAAATTTCTTCTGCTGAAATTTTTTGTTTCATTTTATGTGCCATACACAATCTCCTCCTCTCATTATATTTTTTTAAGCCTTTGATTATCATATTATCACCTATAATATATTATTATCAAATAACAATAATATGATACTACTTTTATTTATATTATATTTATCTTCTTTAGTCAATAAAATCAATTGCATTGTAACACAATTGTAATATAATTGTAACATTTATTTTTTATATTGTCAATATTTCTTTCTCCTGAAAAACAATCCTGCTTTACTTTTAATTATGGCAAATTCGCCATAATTAAAATTTGGATTATGAATTTCTTCCCAAATTTCTAAAAACTCAACAGTATTTCTATTTCTTAGTCAATCTGAAACAAAAAAATCACCATCTTTTGACTTTGGCATATCAGTAATTGATATATAATCTTCATCATCAATTTTTATAAAAAATATTTTTTGATTTAAAACATTTAGTTCTGCCATATATACCTCCATAATAAATATTATACAATGAAAAAAGAAATATTTATTCATTTATGCACTATCCTATATGTTTTTTGTTATAAACATGATTCTTTTAAAAGCATATTCAGGATCTATTAATTGCATAATATTAACATTATTAACACTTATTTCAACTAAATATGAAAACAATAAGAAAATTAACAGTCTTATTAAGATTATTGTGGGCAATATATGACTTTATTGTAAAAGCATATAGCACTTTTATATTGGATATTTTTTCTTTCATATCTTCTATAATAGCTATATATAGATTTGACTTAAAAAATTAAAAAATCGTACTACAACTATTCTATTAGTTGTAAATCACTACATCAATAGAGCCAAAAAAACAGAATATATAAATGTATTAGTATATTTTTTATCTTGTGCATAATTTTCGACGTTTTGAATATAATAAACAAATAATTTAAGTATTTATAAAAATATTTTTATTTTATATTAGTAGCATTTGACAAAAGTAAATAATCTATGTATAATAATTATAGGAAATGACAAATCCACAAACGTGGTTTTGCCGAATAGAGTTAACTCACATCTAAATCGTCAAATTTACAGATGTGAGTTTTTTTATTTATGTAGCCTGCTATCAACCCAGTTCTTATATAGAACTGCAGTTAAGGCAACGTTTAATGTTAAAGATAGCATAAATGCTATTATAAAAAATAGTATTACTTTAACCATAAACATCACCACCTCTCATACGAAAATTCGTAAAAATTGGTGGCAAAACCACATCTGCTTATTATCATTTCCTATGTTAGATAGTATAACATAGGTTTTACAATAAAGCAATAAAAAAACGAACATTTTTTTGTTTTTATATATAAAAAAACATTCCTCAAAATTTTTTGAGAAATGCTTTTTTGTTTTTTTAAAAATTTTTAAATTATCTATTTAATCCTTTTCTTCCTGGATATATTGCTAAGTCTCCTAATTCTGCTTCTATGTTTAATAGTCTGTTGTATTTTGCAACTCTATCTGTTCTACATGGTGCTCCTGTTTTAATTTGTCCTGCATTTGTAGCTACTGCAACATCTGCAAGTGTTGTATCTTCTGTTTCTCCTGAACGATGTGATACAACTGCTGTATATCCGTTTTTCTTTGCAAGTTCTATTGCGTCTAATGTTTCTGTTAATGTTCCTATTTGATTTAATTTTATTAATATACTATTTGCTGTTTTGTTATCTAATCCCTTTTGTAGTCTTTTTATATTAGTTACGAATAAGTCGTCTCCTACTAATTGTAGTTTATCTCCTAATTTATCTGTTAGCTTTTTCCATCCTTCCCAGTCTTCTTCTGCTAAGCCATCTTCTATTGATACTATTGGATATTTATTTGCTAAGTCTGTTAAATAGTTTATCATTTCATCTACTGTTTTTAATTCATCTGTTTTCCAGAAATAGTAGCATCCTTCTTTTCCTATTTTTTTAGCTTCATCATACATTTCTGTACTTGCTACGTCTAATGCTAAAACTACGTCTTCTCCTGGTTTGTATCCAGCTTCTTTAATTGCTTCAACTATAAGTTTTAATGCTTCTTCATCACTTGATAGGTTTGGTGCAAATCCACCTTCATCTCCTACACCTGTTGATAAACCTTTTGATTTTACTACTTTTTTAAGTGTATGATATATTTCTGCTGACATTCTTAAACATTCACAAAATGTTTTTGCTCCAACTGGCATTATCATAAATTCTTGGATATTTACAGTATTGTCTGCATGTTTTCCACCATTTAATATGTTCATCATAGGAACTGGCATTGTTTTTGCATTTGCTCCTCCTATGTATCTGTATAGGCTCATACCTAATGAGTTTGCTGCTGCTTTTGCTACAGCAAGTGATACTCCAAGTGTTGCGTTTGCTCCAAGTTTTCCTTTGTTTTCTGTTCCATCTATTTCTATTAATTTTTTGTCTATTTCTACTTGGTCAAATACATTCATTCCTTCTAATTCTTTTGATATTATTTGGTTTACATTTTGGACTGCTTTTAAAACACCTTTTCCTAAATATCTAGATTTGTCTCCATCTCTTAATTCTACTGCTTCAAAACTTCCTGTTGATGCTCCTGATGGCACCATTGCTACTCCATTTGTTCCTTCTTCTGTAATTACCTCAACTTGTACTGTTGGGTTTCCTCTAGAGTCTAATATTTCTAGAGCTTTAACTTCTTCAATTGCTAAATATTCCTTCATGAATATTCCTCCTTTAAAATATATATTTAATTATAAATAATTAACTTATTTTTCTATTAAACTTTCGCCTGTCATTTCTGCTGGTTTTTCTATTCCCATAATATCAAGCATTGTTGGTATTAAATCTGCAAGTCTTCCTTCTTTTAGTTTTGCATCCTTTCCTACTAATATCAATGGTACTACATTTGTTGTATGTGCTGTGTGTGGCTCTCCTGTTGCGTAATCTATCATCTGTTCTGAGTTTCCATGATCTGCTGTAATTAGCAGTATTCCTCCATTATTTTCTACTGCTTCTACTACTCTTCCTACGCATTCATCTATTGTTTCTAATGCTTTTATTGTGGCCTCTAAATTTCCTGTATGCCCAACCATATCTGGATTTGCATAGTTTAATATTATAGAATCATATTTTTTTGAATTAATTGCTTGAACAACATTATCAGTTACTTCAATAGCACTCATTTCTGGTTTTAAATCATAAGTTTCTACTTTTGGTGATGGAATTAATATTCTATCTTCTCCTGGATATTGTTTTTCTTCTCCTCCATTAAAGAAGAATGTTACATGTGCGTACTTTTCTGTTTCTGCAATTCTAAGTTGTGTCATGCCTCTTTTTCCTAATATCTCACCAAATGTATTTTTTATTTCATCTTTTTTGAATGCTATATGTACATTTTTAATTGTTTCATCATAATTTGTAAAGCAAACATAATATAATGGGAAATATTTTCTTTCAAATCCATCAAATTCTTTATCTACTAAGCTTCTTGTAATTTCTCTTGCTCTATCTGGTCTAAAATTGAAGAATATTACTGAATCGTTTTCTGAAATAGTTGCAATTGGCTCTCCATTATTACAAATTAATGTTGGAACTACAAATTCATCAAATACTTCTTTTTGATATGATTTTTCTATTGCTAATCCCGCACTCGTTTCTTTGTCTCCGATTCCATTAACTAGAGCATCATAAGCTTTACTTACTCTTTCCCAACGTTTGTCTCTATCCATGGCATAGAATCTACCTGAAATACTTGCAATTTTACCTACACCCTTTTCTTCCATTTTCTTTTCTAATTCTGTTATATATGTTTCTGCTGATGCTGGAGGTGTATCTCTTCCATCTAAAAAGCAATGTACATATACGTCTTCAAAATCTTTTCTTTTTGCAAGCTCTAACAAAGCATATAAATGTCTGATATGACTATGTACTCCACCATCTGATAATAATCCCATTATATGCAATTTAGAATTATGTTTTTTGCAATTATCTATTGCACCTACAAGTTCTGGAATACTGAAGAAATCGCCATCTTCAATAGATTTTGTTATTCTTGTTAGTTCTTGGTATACAATTCTTCCTGCTCCTATATTTGTGTGTCCTACTTCTGAATTTCCCATTTGTCCGCTCTGGAAGTCCTACATCTAATCCGCTTGTTTTTATTGTTGTTGTTGGGTTTTGTTTCATTAGTTTATCTAAAACTGGGGTATTGGCAAGTTTTACTGCATTTCCATCTTCTCTTTCGTTTATTCCAAATCCATCTAATATCATAAGCATTGTTAATTTTTTATCCATAATTATTTCTTTCCTCATCTTCCCTTAGTTTCTAAAGTGTATAACCACTAGTGATGTCAGTTTTCAATTTTTTTACTTGTCATAGTTTACTATTTTTGCAAATTCTTGTGCATCTAAACTTGCTCCGCCTACTAAGCCACCATCTATATCTGACATTTCGAACAAGTCTTTTGCATTTCCAGATTTTACACTTCCACCATATTGTATTATAACACTTTCTGCTACATCTTTTCCATATATTTTTTCAATTTCTTCTCTAATCCATTTTATTGTTTCATTTGCATCCTCTTTTGTAGCAGTTTTTCCTGTTCCAATTGCCCAAATTGGTTCATAGGCTATTATTGTTTTTTCTACTTCATCATTTTTTAGTCCTTCTAATGCAAGTCTTGTTTGAGTAGTTACAACTTCTTTTGCTTCGCCACTTTCTCTTTGGTTTAAGCTTTCTCCTACACATACAATTGGTTTTAATCCTAGGCTTAATGCTTTTTTTAATTTTTTATTTACTGTTTCATCAGTTTCACCATAATATGCTCTTCTTTCTGAATGTCCTATTATTACATATTCTACTCCTATTGATTTTAGCATTTCTCCTGAAACTTCTCCTGTATATGCACCTTTTTCTTCATAGTGCATATTTTGTGCTCCTATTTTTATATTTGTATCTTGTGCGTGTAACAAACTATAAAATAAATCTGTATATGGAACACATAAAACCACTTCATTCTCTGTATCCTTTACAAGTGGTGCAAGTTCTGAAATAAATTCAATAGCTTCATTTGGTACTTTGTTCATTTTCCAATTTCCTGCAATTACTTTTTTTCTCATAAAATTATCTCTCCTTTATTATTTATTTTGAAGGCATGCTATTCCTGGAAGAACTTTACCTTCTAAAAATTCAAGTGATGCTCCTCCACCTGTTGATATATGTGTCATTTTATCTGATAGACCCATTTTCTCAATTGCTGCTGCTGAATCTCCTCCACCAATTATTGTTGTTGCGTCTAAATCTGCTAGAATCTTTGCAATTTCATTTGTTCCAACAGCATATTTTTCAAATTCGCATACTCCTAGTGGTCCATTCCATACAAT
>CANRGU010000037.1 GCA_947630255.1 uncultured Clostridia bacterium
ATCAGCATTACAAGTCTAAAAATATAAAAATCACAACATTGTATAAAAAGCGGACACTTAATATTGCAATTTATAAATATTTTTTATATACTTAAATATTTACAATTACTAGTTTCTGTTATATAATATTAAGATAAAATTGAAAGGAGCTATGGAAATATGGCAGAGAATAATTTTAATAATCAAGAAGAATTAGATGAAAATCATCTAATAGCAATTAGAAAAGAAAAATTAAGGGAATTACAAGAACAAGGAAAAGATCCATTTAAAATAACAAAATATAATATAACACATTTAAGTAGAGAAGTTAAAGAAAATTACGATGAATTAGAAGGAAAAGACGTATCTGTTGCAGGAAGAATTATGGCAAAAAGAATAATGGGAAAAGCATCTTTTTGTACAATACAAGATTCTGCAGGAAAAATTCAAAGTTATGTTAGCATAAATGATTTAGGAGAAGAAAGTTATTCTGCTTTTAAAACTTATGACATAGGAGATATTATTGGAATAAAAGGTTTTGTGTTCAAAACAAGAACAGAAGAAATATCTGTACATGCAAAAGAAGTAGTACTTCTTACAAAATCTTTAAGACCACTTCCAGAAAAATTCCATGGTTTAAAAGATACAGAACTAAGATATAGGCAAAGATATGTAGATTTAATAGTAAATCCAGAAGTAAAAGAAACATTTATAAAAAGAAGTAAAATAATAAAAGAATTAAGAAGAATATTAGAAGAAGAAGGATATCTAGAAGTAGAAACACCTATGCTTACAACTGTTGCAACAGGTGATGCAGCAAGACCATTTATAACACATCATAACACATTAAATTTAGATATGTATTTAAGAATAGCACCAGAGCTAAACTTAAAAAGATTAATAGTAGGTGGATTTGATAAAGTATATGAAATAGGAAAGAACTTCAGAAATGAAGGAATGGATATAAAACATAATCCAGAATTTACAAATATAGAATTCTATGCGGCATATCAAGACTATAATGACATGATGAATATGGCAGAAAAAATAATATCAACAATTGCAAAAAATGTATTAGGCGCAACAAAAATTACATATCAAGGTGTAGAAATTGACTTAACACCAAGTTGGAAAAGAATTTCAATGGTAGATGCAATAAAGGATGTTACAGGAATAGACTTTAATGAAATCACAACAGACGAAGAAGCACAAAAGCTTGCAAAAGAAAAAGGAATAGAACTTGAAGAAACAAAACAAACAAGAGGACATGTTATAAATGAGTTCTTTGAAGAATTTGTTGAAGATACTTTAGTACAACCAACATTTGTTATAGATTATCCAGTTGAGGTATCACCACTTACAAAAAGAAAGCCAGAGGATCCAAGATTTGTTGAGAGATTTGAATTATTTATAGGTGGACGCGAATATGGAAATGCATATTCAGAATTAAATGACCCATTAGACCAATATGAAAGATTTATGAAACAAGTAGAGGCAAAACAAAAAGGTGATGAAGAAGCAGGAGGAATGGACGAGGACTTTGTAACAGCTCTTGAAATAGGACTTCCACCAACAGGAGGAATGGGAATAGGATTAGATAGACTTATAATGCTACTTACAGACTCAGCATCAATAAGAGACGTATTATTATTCCCAACAATGAAGCCATTAAATTAGCTTAATAAATTTTATTATGAAATAATATTAAAAATAATAATTGAGTTGATAGTAAATTATCAACTCTTTTTTATATTCTGTTTATGGAATATAGTTAAAAAATGATTACTAATAATTGAATTATTTAATAAAATATGATATATTAAATAAAATTATAATGTAAAATGGTGTTTTTAAAAATTTATCATATTTTGGAGGTTATTAATGAATGAAAAATTACAACAAATAAAGGAAAATTTTAATATTTTAATACAAGATGAAGAAGAAATAAAAATATCTAAAGATTATAAAGAAATAAGAGATAAATATGTAGAAGAGTATAATACAAATAATTTTAGAAAATTAAAATTAGAGGAGTATAGTAATGTAAAAGCTATTTCTACAAATTATTTTGGCTATAAAATTGAATTTGGTGAATATGTAAGAATACAAAATCCAAAACTTAATGGACCTGTATATAAACTTATAATATATAGAAATCAAGATAATAAAAAATATGCAATTGCAAATTCTAATTTAAGTGATGATGAAGCAAAAGAAATTTGGAAAAAATTAAGAAATTATATAGCTGATTTTTTAGATAGTGTTAAAGATGTAAACAATTATGATGAAATAAAATATTTTGAAACATTTAATAGAGAAAAAATAAAAGAAATATTAAAAACAGATTATTTTAAAAATGATAAAAATTTTAATACACTTTTTTCACAAGTTCCAGGAGTGTTATTGTATATGGCAACACAATTATATCCAGATAAATTTATTGGTATAAAATCCATCTCAATTTTAAACCAATTAATACAAACACTTGGAATAGAATATGATAAAAATATAAAATTAAATTGTATACATAAATCTTTTTTAATAAATAAATATATAAGGGACAATATACCAGAAATAAACAATAAAGAATATGATCCAATTATTTTATTTAATGCAATAAATAGAACTTACCATTTTTTCGGATATAAAGAAGATAAAAGGGATGATGAATTGAAATTAGAACCAGAAGTGATGGAAGAACCTAAAGAATATAATTTTATGAGTGAAAATGAATTTAATAGAATAGTTAAATTATTAGAATATAAAAAAAATATTATTTTAGAAGGTGTACCAGGGGTTGGTAAAACATATATTGCAAGAAAGATTGCAAGTAAAATAACAAACAATATAGAAGAAAATATAAAAATAATTCAGTTTCATCAAAGCTATGCATATGAAGATTTTATTCAAGGTCTAAGACCACAAAATGATGGAACATTTAAACCAATAGATGGTATTTTAAAAGTTATTTGTGATAATGCTAGAAAAGATATACAAAATTGTTATGTAATTATTATAGATGAAATTAATAGAGGAAATATAAGCAAAATATTTGGAGAAACATTTATGCTTATAGAAAAAGATAAAAGAATTACTACAGAACAAGTAAGAGCAAATATAAATAGTAAGTATGCAGTTACATTACCATATTCAGAAAATAAAGAAGAAAAATTTGACATTCCTGAAAATGTGTATTTTATTGGTACAATGAATACTATGGATAAATCAATAGCATCAATGGATTTTGCCTTAAGAAGAAGATTTGCTATGTATGAAGTTGAACCTTGTTTTGAGGATCAAGAAGGAGAAAGCAATTTTAAAAATTACTTAAATGATATTAATAATACAAATTTAAATATTTTAGTAGAAAAAATTAAATCAATAAATAATAGTAAAAAATTGGATGGTATAAAATTTGGACATAGTTATTTCTGTGGTCTAAATAATTGTGAAAATTTAGATACTAGATTAGATTTCATTATAAATTATGAAATATATCCACAATTAAAAGAGTATTTAATAGGAGATAATTCAAAAATTGAAAAAATAAAGAGTTTTTTGAGTATTAGTAATGATGTAACATCTATTGATAATTTTTTAAATAATAATAAAAATGAGGAATATAATAATGAATGATAGATTCAATGAAATAAAAGTTAGAAATTTTTATTATTTACTTGCATATGCTTTTGATGATGAAAAAATTCATTTTGAAGATAATGAAATGTTTGGCTTTGAAAAAATGAATAATATCTATGATTTATTTTCTATAGTTTTATATATTAGATTGAAAGAATTATTACAAGAAGGAACTTATAATGAATATGTAGAATATAGTGAAGACTTACCATACATAAAAGGAAGAATAGATATATTAAATACTATTCAGACTAATGTACTAAAAATAAAAAATAGAGTTATTTGTAATTATGAAGAATATTCGCAAAATAATTTAATTAATAAAATTATAAAAACCACAATACAATTTTTATTAAATTGTAATATTATGAATGATAATAGAATTAGACTAAGAAAATTATATCATGTATATGAAAATATAGAGATTATTAATGATCCTAACAAAATTTTTTGGGAAGATATTAAATTTAATAACTTAAATATAAAATATAAAATGATTATAAATATGTGTAAATATATTCTTAATGATTTAATAATAAAAAAGAAAGATGAAAGTGAAAGCTTTTCAAAAATTGATGATAATCAACCATATCATACATTATTTGAAAAATTTATAAGAAATTATTTAAAAAAGTATTTTTTAGAATATAGAGAACAGCCTATTCAATTAGATATAAAAAGTGAATTAATAAAGTGGGATGTAGATGAAAAAATTAAAGTAAATGAAAAATATATTCCAACAATGCACACAGATATTACTATATCTAAAAATAATAAAGTAAAAATAATAGATGCAAAATTTTATTCACATATTTTAAATAATAAAGGATTTAATGGTTCAGATACAGTTAGTATTAATAGAGATAATTGGTATCAGCTATTTTCTTATATTATGAATAAAAAATGGAAAATAGAAAAAAAAGGTGAAAATGCAAAAGTTTGTGGAATGCTTTTATATGCTAGTACAGGGAAAGAATTTAATAATTTACAAGTAAAAGTTTCTATACATGACAATGAAATGGAAGTAAAAACTATTGATTTTTCTCAAGAATTTGGAAATCCAGAAATTGCTAAAGAAGGAGAGCAAACAATTGCAGGTCAAATGAAAATGTTAGCAGAACAAATATATACTGAATTAAAATAAAAAATACAAAGGAGATATATAATGTTTAATTTTATGTTTGATAAAAAAACACTTACTATTATTTTAATAGTTATATTAGGTTTATGGGTAGTTAGTGAAGGAACCGAAGGTATATTAAATTTATTACTAACTATTCCAGCAGTATTAATTGCACTTACATTTCATGAATTTGCACATGCTTTTGCTGCATATAAACTAGGAGATGAAACCCCAAGACTACAAGGAAGGCTTAATTTAAATCCACTTAGTCATATAGACCCAGTAGGATTTGTATTCTTAATTGTTGCAAGGTTTGGTTGGGGAAAACCAGTAGAAATAAATCCAAGAAATTTTAATGGTAAATATTCTCTTTCAAAAGCAGAAGCAATTGTTGCAGCAGCAGGACCTATAATGAACTTAGTTTTAGCATTTGTGTTCTTGATAGCTGTTCAATTAATTACAATTTTTTGGCCACAATCAGCTTGGCAATACTATTTATACGCAACAGGTCAAGTTGGTATAGCAGCATTAGGATGGCCTGGAATTATATTTGCAATTGTATCTTATACTGCAACTTTAAACATAGGGCTTGGAGTATTTAACTTAATACCACTTCCACCACTTGATGGTTCGAAAGTATTAATGCACTTTTTACCATACAAGGGAAAAGAATGGTTTTATAGAAATGAGCAATTATTTTATATACTATTTTTAGTAATTTTTATAACAGGATTATCATCTGTAATAATAACACCAGTAATTAGTGCAGTATTTACTGGAATGAATTGGGTAGTTGCCAAGTTAATTGGATTATTCATATAAAGGAGAACTATGAAAGATATAACAGTTTTAGGAATTGAAACAAGTTGTGACGAAACTTCCGTATCCGTTGTAAAAAACGGTAGGGAAGTTCTTTCTAATGTAATAAATTCACAAATAGATATACATACAGAATATGGTGGAGTAGTACCAGAAATTGCATCAAGGTGTCATACAGAGGTTATTAATCAAATAACAAAACAAGCATTAAAGGAAGCAAATTTAAAATTAAAAGATATAGATGTAATAGCTTGTACCTATGGACCAGGACTTGTAGGAGCTCTTTTAGTTGGAGTATCTTATGCAAAAGGATTAGCATTTGCAAACAATAAACCATTAGTAGGAGTAAATCATATAGAAGGGCATATTGCAGCAAACTATATCACATACAAAGACTTAAAACCACCATTTTTATGCTTAATGATGTCAGGTGGAAACACACAAATAGTACATGTAAAAGATTATTGCGAATTTGAAGTATTAGGAAAAACAAGAGATGATGCGATAGGCGAAGCTTTTGATAAAGTAGCAAGAGTGGTAGGACTTCGGATATCCTGGAGGACCAAAAGTAGATAATTTAGCAAAACAAGGAAAACCTTGCATAGAACTTCCAAAAACACATTTTGATAATTTAGACTTTAGTTTTAGTGGAATAAAAACAGCAGTAATAAATTTAAATCATAAAGATCCAAATATAGATAAAGCTAATTTATGCGCAAGCTTTCAAAAAACAGTAACAGAAATACTAATAGAAAACATAAAAAAAGCCATTGCAAATGTTGTAGAGGCGGGCCTTGTATCCGCCCAAAAGACCAATAACGAACTAATTGCAAGCCCTGTAGGGGAGGACGACCCTGTCCGCCCTCAAAATGAACCAATTAACCTAGTTCTTGCAGGAGGAGTTTCTGCAAATTCATATATAAGAAATGAATTTTCAAAATTAGAAAAAGAAGAAAATATAAAAATATATTATCCAGAGCTAAAATTGTGCACAGACAATGCAGCAATGATAGCATCTGCAGGATACTATAATTATTTAGAAGGAAACCTATCAGACTTTACACTAAATGCAGTGCCAAACTTAAAACTATAACAAGTAAAAAAGGAGTAAGAAATGAAAAGAATATTAGGAATTTTGTTAATTATATTAGGAATTTTATTGCTCTTAATTATTATATATTTTAGTTTAGGAAAAGAAACAAAAGCAAGTATAATGTTTGGAAATAAAGAATGTAATAAGATAGAAGTTATTACAACTGATTTTATAAAAAGAAGATGTAAAATATGTTTAAAAGAATTTAATGGTTCATCTTCGGAAAAAATATGTAATACATGTTCTACTGAATTGAATCGTTGTAGTGTTTGTGGTGGAAAGCGTACAAAAACAGAAATGCTTATCAAATAAGAAGGGAGAAATAGTGGATGTCAATTTATGCAATTTCAGACTTGCACTTATCTTTTGGTGATAATAAGCCAATGGATATATTTGGAGAAACTTGGGAAAATCATGCTGAAAAGATAAAAGAAAACTGGAATAAAAAAGTAGAAGAAAATGACCTAGTATTGCTCCCAGGAGATTTTTCATGGGCAATGTATTTAAAAGATACATATAATGACTTTGAATATCTAAACAATTTGCCAGGAAAAAAACTTTTGCTTAAAGGAAACCATGACTATTGGTGGACAACCCTTAAAAAGATGAGAGAATATTTAGAGGAAAACAATTTTAATAATATAGATTTTATATACAACAATAGCTATGAATATGATAACAAAATTATTGTTGGAACAAGAGGATGGCAAGATGGTAAAACAGCAGAAGATAGAAGATTAATAAAAAGGGAAATATCTAGATTAGAATTATCATTGCAAGATGGAATAAAAAAATATGGAGATGATAAAGAGATAATTGTATGTATGCACTACCCACCATTTAAAGCTTATGAAGAACTAGATTTAAGTTATATTGAAACAATGAAAAAATACAATGTAAAAACTTGTATATATGGACATTTGCATGGAGAAACCGCACACAAAGAAGAACAAAAAGAGGCAAAAGAAGAAATTATAAATGGAATAGACTTTAAATTAGTAAGCTGTGACTATACAAATTTTGATTTAATAAAAATTAAATAATCGGCAAAAAAGGGGACAGACCCATTTTTTGCCATTTGCCATTTTTATTGGTTTAACCTCTTGCAAAATACTTAATATGTGATATAATATCATAGTTGAATTTTTGAAAACAAGAAAGGATTGAAAACTAAATGAACGTAAAAGTAGAAAAAACAGATAAAAATAATGAGGTAAAACTAGAGATAACAGTAGAGGCAGAAAAATTTGATAATGCTATAAAAACAGTATTTAATAAAAATGCTAAATATTTTAATATTCCAGGATTTAGAAAAGGAAAAGCACCATATCAAATAGTAGAAAAAACTTATGGAGCACAAATTTTTTATGAAGATGCTTTTAATGAAGTAGCAGGAAATGCCTATGAAGAAGCATTAAAAGAAAAAGAAATAGAAGCAGTAAGCAAACCAGAAATAGATTTAGTTCAAATTGAAAAAGGAAAAGATCTAATATTCACAGCAGTAGTTGCAACAAAACCAGAAGTAACATTAGGAAAATATAAAGGTATACAAATTAAAAAAATAGAGTATAATGTATCTGACGAAGATGTTGAACATGAACTAGGCCACATGGCAGAAAAAAATGCAAGATTAGTAACTGTAGATGATAGACCAGTAGAATCTGGAGATATTACTACAATAGATTTTGAAGGATTTGTAGATGGAAAAGCTTTTGAAGGTGGAAAAGCAGAAAATCATGAATTAACAATAGGAAGTAACACATTTATTCCAGGATTTGAAGACCAAATAATTGGAATGAAACCAGAAGAAGAAAAAGAAATAAATGTAAAATTCCCAGAGAAATACTTCTCGCCAAATTTAGCTGGAAAAGATGCAATGTTCAAAGTAAAATTGCATGAAATTAAGAAAAAAGAAATGCCAGAAATAAATGACGAACTTGCAAAAGACATTAGTGAATTTGACACTATTGATGAACTTAAAAAGAGCATCAGAGAAAAACAAGAAGAACAAAACAAATCAAGAGCTAAATATGAAACAGAAGATGAAGTTGTAAAAGCAGTATGTGATGAAGCAAAAGTAGATATTCCATCAGGAATGATAGAACTAGAATTAGACAATATGGCTAGAGATATTGAAACAAGACTTAGCTATCAAGGAATGAAATTAGATCAGTATCTTAAAATGATGAATAAAACTATGGCAGATTTTAGAAACGAAAACAAGGAGCAAGCCGAAAAATCTATAAAATCAAGATTAGTTTTAGAAGCTGTCGGAAAAGATGCAGCAATTGAAGTTTCAGACGAAGAAGTATCAAATAAAATAAAAGAAATGGCAAAAAATTATGGCAGAAAAGAAGAAGACGTAAAAGATAATCCAGAATTAATTAAATATGTAAGTGATAACTTAAAAGTAGAAAAAACAATAGACTTCTTAGTTGAAAACGCAAAAATTAAATAGATAAAAAAGGGGGGGCAATTTTGGTAAATAAAATAAAACACAAAATTTGTCCCTTAATATTTTAGAAATAAAGAAAAGTACAAAAAAGTTTTGAAGGAGGAAAACGATTATGGAAAAAAATAGTTTAGTACCTTATGTAATCGAACAAACAGGTAGAGGAGAAAGGTCTTATGATATTTTCTCAAGATTATTAAAAGATAGAATAATATTTTTAAGTGAGGATGTAAATCATGTAACAGCAAGTTTAGTAATAGCACAAATGTTGTTTTTAGAGTCAGAAGATCCAGACAAAGAAATATCATTTTATATAAATAGCCCAGGTGGTTCTATAACAGATGGTATGGCAATAGTTGATACAATGAACTATATTAAATGCCCAGTTTCTACAATATGTATAGGACTTGCAGCAAGTATGGGATCGGTTCTTTTAGCATCAGGAGAAAAAGGAAAAAGATTTGCTACACCAAATTCAGAAATATTAATACATCAACCTTTAATTTCAGGGGGACTTTCTGGTCAAACAACAGAAATTAAAATACATGCTGATCACATGGTAAAAACAAGAGAAAAACTAAACAAATTACTAAGTGAAAAAACTGGTCAAAGTTTAGAACAAATAGAAAAAGACACAGAAAGAGATCACTATATGACAGCAGAAGAAGCTTTAAAATATGGACTAATTGATGAAATTATAGATGTAAGAAAATAAAACAAATGAAAAGCAGAAAATAAAAAAAGGAGAGTTAAATGTCAAATAAAAATAATAACCAAAATATAAGATGTTCATTTTGTGGAAAAGCTCAAGAAATGGTAAAAAGAATTGTAGCCCGGACCAAATGCATATATCTGTGATGAATGCATAGCAATTTGCAATAATATAATGGAAGATGAAAATTATGAAGATGATTTAGGATACGAAGACATTAAATCAGAAGATATACCAACACCTGCAGAAATAAAAAGCATATTAGATGAATATGTAATTCGGGCAAGATGATGCTAAAAAAACATTGTCTGTTGCAGTATATAATCACTACAAACGTATATCATGTGATGAAATAATAGACGATGTTGAAATACAGAAAAGTAACATATTACTTTTAGGACCAACAGGATGTGGTAAAACACTTCTTGCACAAACTCTTGCAAGAATTTTAAACGTACCATTTGCAATAGCTGATGCTACAACACTTACAGAAGCAGGATATGTTGGAGAAGATGTAGAAAATATTTTACTAAAATTAATTCAGGCTGCAGAATATGATGTTTCAAAAGCTCAAAAAGGTATTATATATATAGACGAAATAGATAAAATTACTAGAAAATCAGAAAATCCATCAATCACAAGAGACGTTAGTGGCGAGGGAGTTCAGCAAGCATTATTAAAAATAATAGAAGGAACAATTGCATCAGTTCCACCACAAGGAGGAAGAAAACATCCTCATCAAGAATTTTTACAAATCGATACATCAAACATATTATTCATATGTGGAGGAGCATTTGAAGGATTAGAAAAAATTATTAAAGATAGAGTTGGAAAAAAATCAATGGGATTTGGGGCTCAAATAGAAAGCAAAAAGGAACTTGACAAATATAAAATATTTGAAGAACTATTACCACAGGACTTATTAAAATATGGTTTAATACCAGAATTTGTTGGAAGGCTTCCAATAATTGCAACATTAAGAGAATTAGACAGAGAAGCTTTAATAAACATTGTTACAAAACCTAAAAATGCGTTAACAAAGCAATATAAAAAGCTACTAGAATTAGACGGAGTTGAATTAGAATTCCAAAAAGAAGCTTTAGACGCAATTGTAGAAAAAGCAATAGAAAGAAACACAGGAGCAAGAGGACTTCGCTCTATTATAGAAGATATAATGAGAGATATAATGTTTGATGTCCCAACAAATCCAAAAATAGAAAAATGTATAATAACAAAAGACACAGTTGAGAAAAAATCGGGACCAGAACTTGTTATAAATGAAAATAAAGAAGCAAAAAGAGTTAAAATAAAAAAGAAACAAATTAATCCTCAAAAACAAGGAGAAACAGCATAAAATATATAAAAAATAATTATTAGTAAAAACAGGGCAGAAAATTAAATTTCTGCTCTAATTTTTATGAGATGAACCTTATGAATGTGATATCTTAATTCTTCTAATAAGATTCAGAAATAAACATAAGATTATTTTAGAAAACATTTATGTGAATAATAATATACAAAAAATAAAAAAAGGTTAGTTTTTAAAGTAAAATCTACTTTAGTAAAAAAATGATTGTATTAAAGAAAGTTCCTAAAAATAAGGACTT
>CANRGU010000038.1 GCA_947630255.1 uncultured Clostridia bacterium
AAAAAAGAAAGAGTGCTGAGCAATTTACTTTGTCAACACTCTGAAAAATATTTACAAATAACTTGTAAATATTTTTTTTATTGATATAATAATATAAAAGCAAATTTTTAAGGAGGAAAAAATGGTTAAAAAAGTTGCAATTATTACAAATGGAGGAGACTGCCCAGGGCTTAATGCAGTAATTCGTGCTATAGTAAAAACTGCAGAAACTCACGGAGTTGAATGTTATGGATATATAGAAGGATATAAAGGACTTTTAGAAAATAATTATATAAAACTTGAATCAAATGGAAGTGCATCAGGATTGCTTCATAGAGGCGGAACAATTATAGGTGCTTCAAATAGTACAAATTTGTTTAATTATCCAGTAGAAGAAAACGGACAAAAAGTATATAAAGATATGTCATATAAGGCAGTAGAAAATGTAAAACAAGCAGGTTTTGATTGTATATTTACATTAGGAGGAGATGGAACACAAAAATCTGCAAGAGATTTTACTCTAAGAGGATTAAATATAATAGGAGTACCAAAAACAATCGATAATGATGTAGCACATTCAGAAATTACATTTGGATACAACACAGCTGTATCTGTTGCAACAGAAGCATTAGATAGACTACATTCAACAGCAGAATCACACCATAGAATTATGACACTTGAGGTTATGGGAAGATATGCTGGATGGATAGCACTAGAGTCTGCTATTGCAGGTGGGGCAGATGCCGCAATAATACCAGAAATACCATATGATATAAATAAAATAGTTGAAAAAGTAAATAAAAGAAAGGCCGATGGTAAAAAATTTAGCATAATTGTTGTATCTGAAGGTGCAAAGCCAAAAGATGGAGAAATGATAGTTAAAAAAACGATGAATGATGGCAAGGGACTAGACAATATAAGACTTGGAGGAATAGGAGAAAAACTAGCAAGAGACTTAGAAGAATTAACAGGTATGGTTTCAAGAAATACAGTTCTTGGTTATGTTCAAAGAGGTGGAACTCCTACTGCTTATGATAGAGTTTTATCTACAAAATATGGTTCTAAAGCGATGGAACTTGCATTAGAAGGAAAATTCAATGTATTAGTTACATTAAAAAATGGAAAATTAGATTCAGTACCACTAGAAGAAGTCGTTGGAAATAACAAAGAAATAGGAGCTCGTTCAGGTGGAACAGAAAGCACAAATATTAAAAGAGTAACAATGGACGATGATTTAGTAAAAGTGGCAAGGGACCTAGATATTTGTTTAGGAGATTAAGGAGATATAAATGATAAACTTTAAGAAAGAAATAGCAAATAAAATTGCAGAAGTAACAAAATTAAATGAAGTAGATTTAGAAAATTATATTGAAATACCACCTAATAGTGAACTCGGTGATTATGCTTTTCCATGTTTTAAACTTGCAAAAGATTTACGAAAAGCACCACCAATGATAGCAAATGATATAAAAGAAAACATAAATATAGATGGAAGCATTATAGAAAAAATTGATGTAGTTGGTGGATATTTAAATATATATATAAATAAAAAGCTATTAGCAAAAACTGTATTAAAAGAAGTTTCAGAAAAAAATGAAAAATATGGTTCATCAAATATTGGGCAAGGCAAAAATGTTGTAATAGATTATTCAGCACCAAATATTGCAAAACCATTTCATATAGGACATTTGCGCTCAACAGTAATAGGAGGAGCATTATATAAAATATATAATTTTTTAGGATATAACAGCGTTGGAATAAATTATTTAGGCGACTGGGGATTACAATTTGGAAAAGTAATTGCTGGAATTTCACTATGGAAAGATGATTATGACTTTGAAAATGATGAAATGGGAAGTATACTAAAAACATATATAAGATTCAATCAAGAAGAAAAAGAAAAACCAGAGCTTACAGAAATGGCAAGAAAATGCTTTAAAAAGCTAGAAGATGGCGATGAAGAAACAGTAAAAAAATGGGAACATATAAGAAAAATTAGTTTAGAAAATTATGAAAAAACATATAAATTATTAAATTCAAAATTTGACTCATACAATGGAGAAGCATATTACAATGACAAAATGGAACCAATAGTAAAAGAATTAGAGCAAAAAGGATTATTAAAAGAATCTCAAGGAGCAAGAGTAGTAGATTTAGAAGAATATAATATGCCACCATGTATAATTATTACATCAGCAGGAACAACAATATATGCTACAAGAGATTTAGCATCATTAAAAGATAGAATAAATAAATATGATTTTGATAAAGCAATTTATGTTGTTGGAAATGAACAACAATTACACTTTAAGCAAGTGTTTAAAGTATTAGAATTAATGGGATACGAAAAATATGCTTCAAGATGCACGCATGTTCCTTTTGGTTTAGTAGTAGATAAAACAGGAGAAAAAATAGGTTCAAGAAAAGGAAATTCAGTATTTCTAGAAGATATATTAAATGAGGCAATAGAAAAAGTAAAAGGAATTATTAACGAAAAAAATCCTAATTTGGAAGATAAAGACGAAATAGCAAGAAAAGTTGGAGTAGGAGCAATAATTTTTAATGATTTATCAAATAGCAGAATAAAAGATGAAATATTCGACTGGGATATGCTTCTTAACTTCCAAGGTGAAACAGGTCCATATATTCAATATATTTATGTAAGAACAAGAAGCTTGCTGAATAAGGCTGGTTATATTCCAAAATTTGAAGAAGTAGACTATACAAAATTAAATGAAAAAGAAGCAATAGATACTTTAAAATTAATATATAATTTTAATGATATTATTCAAAATGCAGCAGATAAAAATGAACCATCAATACTTGCAAGATACTTAATAGATTTGAGTCAAAATTTTAGTACATTTTATAACGAACATAAAATAATTACAGAAGATAAAGCTGTGCAAGATGCACGATTATTCTTAACATATGCAGTGCGGAACAGTATTAAAAACAGGAGCAGAATTATTAGGTATGGAAATGCCTGAAAGAATGTAAATAAAGGGGAGAAAAAAATATGGATGTAATTGAACTAAAACACCCACTAGTTGAGCACAAATTAGCGATTTTAAGAGACAAAAAAACAGGTACAAAAGAATTTAGAGAATTAGTATCTGAACTTGCTACAATGCTTTGCTACGAAGCAATGAAAGAAGCAGAAACTTACGAAACAGAAATTGAAACTCCTATGACTAAAATGAAAGTTAGAAAAATAAACGAAGATAAGTATGCTTTCGTTCCAATATTAAGAGCAGGTACAGGCATGCTTGATGGAATTATAAATTTAGTTCCAAATGCAAAAATTGGACATGTTGGTATGTATAGAGATGAAAAAACTTTCAAACCAAATGTTTATTATTTTAAAGTACCTAAAGATATAAATGAAAGAGAAGTATTAATATTAGATCCAATGCTTGCAACAGGTGGCTCTGGAATAGATGCAATTGATTTATTGAAAGAAAAAGGGGTAAAAAAAATTAAGTTTTTGTGTATTATAGCTGCTCCAGAAGGAATTAAAAAAATGCAAGAAAAACATCCAGATGTTCAAATATATACAACCTCTATAGACGAAAAATTAAATGAAAATGCTTATATAATACCAGGGCTTGGAGATGCTGGCGATAGAGTGTTTGGAACAAAATAAAAAGATTTTAAAAATGTATTGCAATTTTATAATAAATTAATATATAATATAAAAGAAAGATAAAGTAAGATTTACATTAAGTAAAATAAAAATACAAAGGAGGAGAATTAATGTTTATTATTGATGTAACAAACCCACTAACATTGCTACTATTACTTGCAGCTACTGTTCTATTAATATTTTTAGGTAAGGAAATTAAGAAACCATTTGCTCCAGCATTGCCATTAATATTTTTTTTACTGTTAGTTGTAATGCATAGTGTACAATTTATGCAAATACCAGAAGTAAACTATGATGAATATTATTCAACTTTACTAGGTTGTATAACTATAGATTTAATAATGATATTTGTTACATTCTTTGGATATCTATGGGTTGACGATGTAGCATGTAAATTCTATAAAAAGAAAAGCCTTGATAATAGCTTAGACTGGTTCTGGAAAGAAGTATAATTTTATTAGAAGATTACAAAATAATAGCAAGTTTTATATTGAAACTTGCTATTTTAATTGTGTTATGATAAAATTTTAAAAGTTAAATTATTATTTAAATACAAATATTGTCTGATATTTTTAGCATAATATAAATAGATTGTATTTTTCTAAATGGAGGCGCTTATATGAGTAAAAATATTTTAATAGGTGGAGCATGGCCATATGCAAATAATTCTTTACATTTAGGACATTTAGCAGGATTAATTTCTGGAGACGTTCTAGCACGTTATCATAGATTGAAAGGTGATAATGTACTTTATGTATCAGGAACAGACTGTCATGGTACACCAATTACAGAAAGAGCAAAAAAAGAAGGAAGAACTGCAAAAGAAGTAGCAGAGCAATATCACGAAGAATTTTTAAAAACATTTAATGCAATGAATTTTTCTTATGATTTATATTCCAAAACTGAAACTGAATACCATGCAAAAAAAGTACAGGAAATCTTTAAAAGATTATATGATAATGGATATATATATGAAAAAGTAGAACCACAAGCATATTGCGAAAAGTGTAATAAATTTTTGCAAGATAGAGAAATTCAAATAAAATGCCCAGAATGTGGAGAGATTACAAAAGCAGATCAATGTGAACATTGTGGACATACTCCATCAATAGAAGATTTAAAAGATGGAATTTGCTTAAATTGTGGAAGCAAAACAGTTGAAAAAGATAATAAAAACTTGTATTTAGCTTTATCTGAATTTCAAGATATAATTCAGAAAAATACAGATAAATGTAAAACTTTTTGGAGAATAAATGCAAGAAACGAAACAGAAAAATATTTAAAACAAGGACTAAAAGATAGAGCAGTTACTCGTGATATAGACTGGGGAATAGAGATTCCAATTCCTGGTTATGAAGAAAAAAGGATGTATGTGTGGATAGATGCTGTTCTTGGATATTTAACAGATACCATGAAACTTGCTGAAGAAAATGGATTTAACTGGGAAGATTATTGGAAAGAAGGACATGATAATAAAATATATATGTGTCATGGAAAAGATAATATTGTGTTCCATAGCATAATATTTAATGGCCTTTTAGCAGGACTTAAAGATAATTTTAAATTAGTTGATGTAATAGTTTCTACAGAATATTTAAATATAAATGATGAAAAAATATCAAAAAGTAAAGGAAATGGAATTACAGCTCTTGAAATGCTTGAAAAATACAATTCAGATTCATTAAGATTCCATATAATAAATAACGGACCTGAAAAGAAAGATACAAACTTTACAATAGAAGATTTTGAAAGAACTCATAATAACGAGATATTAAACAAATTTGGAAATTTAGTAAATAGAACTTTAAGATTTAAAGGATTAGAAACTTTGCCAACTGGAAAATTAGATGAGAATGCAAAGAGTGAAATAGAAAAAGCATATAAAGATGTAGGAGTTTTAATAGAAAATTTAGAATTTAAAGCTGCAACCGATAGAGTAATGGAACTTGTAGAGTATGCTAATAAATATTATGATGAAAGACAGCCTTGGGTTCAAAAGAAAGAAGATATACAAGGCTTTAATGATACAATATATACATGTAGCGTAATAATTGCAAATTTATCAAACTTATTTGAACCATTTATGCCAGATGCTTGCAAAAAAATAAGAACATATTTAAATTTAAAAAATCCTACATGGGGCATGACAAATATAGAAGAGGAAATTGAACTTAAAGATATAGAACCATTATTTAATAGAATTTAATTAGGGAGTAAAAAAATGGGTAAATTATTTGTAATAGACGGAACAGATGCAAGTGGAAAACAAACACAATTTGAAAAATTACAGCAAAGGTTAAAAAGCGAAAATATTGATTATAGGGTGGTATCTTTTCCTAATTATGATAGTCCATCATCATCACTTGTGAAAATGTATTTATCAGGAGAATTTGGAGAAAATGCAAAAGATGTAAGTCCATATATAGCATCAACATTTTATGCTGCTGATAGATATGCTACATTTAAAAAAGAATTAGAAGCCTATTACAATGCTGGAGGAATAATACTTGCAGATAGATATACAACTGCTAATATGGTACATCAAGCAGGAAAAATAGATAATAAAGAAGAAAGAGAAAAGTTTTTGAATTGGCTTTGGGATTTTGAATTTAATCTATATAAATTGCCAGTGCCAACAAAAGTATTCTTTTTAAACATGCCACCAGAATTTGCTTTTAAACTTATGGAAAAAAGGGAAAATAAATTTACTCATGATGCTAAAAAAGATATACACGAAAGAGATAAAAACCATATAATAGATAGCTATAAAGCAGCTTGTGATGTAGCAGAAAAATATAATTGGTGCAAAATAGAATGTGTTAAAGATAATAAAATAAGAACAATTGAAGAAATACATGAAGATATATATAAAGAAGTAAAAAATATTATAAAATAAAAGAGGACTAAGCCCTTTCGATTTAAGAGGAAGATTATGAATAAAATTGGGTTCTTTGGAGGATGTTTTAATCCTCCAACAAAAATACATATAAATATCGCAAATAAATTAATAGAGCAGGGAAAATTAGATAAAGTAGTATTTGTACCTGTTAATGATTATTATAAAAAAGCAAATTTAGTAGAAGCAAAACATAGATATAATTTATTAAAAATAATAACTAAAGATTTTAAAAATTTAGAAGTCGATGATTTAGAATTAAAAGAAAACAGAGAATTATTTGCAGTTGATGCTTTTGAACTTATTGAGAAAAAATATTCAACATCGAATATTTTTTTTATAATGGGTTCTGATAATTATAAAAAAATGTCAACATGGAAAGATTATAACAAAATAAAAGATAAATATAATTACATTATTATTGACAGAGATGAAAATGAAGTTTCATCAACACAAATAAGAAACATGTTAAAAAATAATGACAAAAGAATGATGGAATATTTACCAAAAGAAGTATATGATTATATAGTTGAAAATAAGTTATTTGAAGGAGTATAAATGGATAATTTAGAAGAAATACTTAAAGAGGCAAATGAATGCTTAAATTGTAAAAATCCGCTATGTAGAAAAGGTTGCCCTATTGTTACAAATATACCTGAATTTATAGATGCAATAAAAAATAAAAACCTAGAAAAAGCGTATGCAATTTTACAACGAAATAATATAATGAGTGATATATGCTCAAATGTATGTCCTTATGAAGAATATTGCACACGGTCATTGTGTAAAAGGAATAAAAGGAAAACCTGTTCAAGTTTCAAAATTAGAGAAGTATGTAAATTTATGGGCAAGAGAAAATAATGTAAAATATGTGTATGATATCGCAAGCAATAACAATATAAAAGTTGCTATTATTGGCTCTGGACCTGCTGGTATAGAATGCGGAGTTGAACTTTCAAAAAAAGGATATAAAGTTACAATTTTTGAAAAGGAAGAACAAATTGGCGGGTTACTTACATATGGAATTCCTGGTTTTAGACTACCAAGAAATATAACAGAGAATTTGACAAATAGAATTAAAAATTTAAATATAGAAATTATAACAAATACAGAATTTGGGAAAGATATAACTTTAAAAAAATTACAAGAAGATTATGATGCTATATTTTTAGGAATAGGCGCAGATATTGCATCTACATATAATTTAACAGATAAAAAATGTGAAAAAATTTATAAATCTAGTTACATATTAAAAGAATATAATGCAAAACGAATAGTTGAAAATTTAGGAGATGTAATTGTAATTGGTCGGTGGAAATGTTGCAACAGACTCTGCAAGAGCAGCAATTAGAATGGGTGCAAGAACTGCTATAATAGTTTATAGAAGAGATAATAGCAAAATGCCAGCGAGACAATTAGAGTTAGATGAAGCAATTTCAGATGGCGTTAAAATTATTTATAACACTAAAGTTGAAAGTGCAGATATAGAAGAAGGAAATATAAAAAGAGTTAAATGCATAAAAACAGATACATCTACCGAAAATGTAATAGATTTACCTAATACCGAATTTTATATAAATGCAGATTCTATAATATTTGCAATAGGGTTAAAGCCAGACAAAGATTTAATTAAAAATGAAGGAATAGAATTGGATGAAAAAGGTCTAATAAAAACTGATGAAAATAACATGACAAATATAAAAGGAGTATTTGCTGGTGGAGATGTATGCCAAAACAAAGCAACAGTATGCAAAGCAATAGAATCTGGAAAAAATGCAGCTGAAGGAATTGATAAATACTTAAAAACATTATAAAATCATCTTGACAACATAAAAACATATGTTCTATAATAAATATGGTGATAATATGGAAAGACAAATTATGCATATAGATGTTAATAATGCATTTTTATCTTGGTATGCAATATGGAGACTTAAAAATGGCGAGAAAGATGATATAAGAGAAATACCTGCAGTTATTGGTGGAGATGAATCAAAAAGGTCAGGTATTGTACTTGCAAAAAGTAATCTTGCCAAACAATTTGGAATAGTTACAGGCGAAACTATTTACCAAGCTAAAAAGAAATGTCCGAACATAAAAATATTTCAAGGTGATTATAAAGTATATAGAGAATATTCAGATAAATTATACAATTTACTTTTAGAATATACAGATAAAATAGAAAGATTTTCTATCGATGAATGTTTTTTAGATATGACAGAATATCTAATGAAATCAACACTCATGGATAAGGCAAAAGAAATTAGAAAAAGAGTAAACGAGGAATTAGGTTTTACTGTAAATATTGGTTTAAGTTCAAATAAATTACTGGCAAAAATGGCATCAGATTTTGAAAAGCCAAATAAAATACATACATTATTTTTAGATGAAGTTAAACAAAAAATGTGGCCATTACCTATAAATGAATTATTTATGCTTGGAAGAAAAACTGTTCCTAAATTATACAATATGAAAATTAGAACAATAGGAGATTTAGCAAAAACAGATGAAAAGCAATTAATTAGTAAATTTGGAAAACATGGTAAGATGATGTGGGAATATGCAAATGGCATAGATAATTCAGAAGTAGTGTATAAATACGAAGAACCAAAAAGTGTAGGGAATTCTACAACACTTCCAAAGGATATTCAAAATATAGAATCTTTAAATGAAGTATTACTAGTATTAGCAGAACATGTAGCATTTAGGTTAAGAAAACATAATATGCTTGCAGGAGTTGTTAATGTGGGATTAAGAACTAATGAATTTAAAGATTATTCACATCAAAGCAAATTAGATTCAGAAACCGCTAATACTAAAGATATTTACGAAAAGGCAAAACAACTTTTAGAGTCAATGTATAAGGGAGAACCAATTAGATTAGTATCATTAAAAGTAGACAAATTAATAAATAAAAGTGAAAAACAAATATCTTTATTTGATTCAGAAGATAAGAAAAAACAAGAAGAATTGGACAAAGTGATAGATAATTTAAAAGAAAAATATGGCTATTCAGCTATTACTAGAGCAGGAAAATTACAAATTGAAAAAAAGATAAAATTTAAATAGAAAATTATTATAAAAGGTCTTGATTTTTTAATATTATTTTAATAAACTATATATAAAATATTGAAAAAATAAGGAGTGTTAATTGTATGGAAGAAGAAAAAAAATCATTTAAAGAAAGAAGTAAAAATATTTTAAAGAAAAAAGAAATATGGATTTCAGGTATTATTGGCTTAATACTTGGAGGAGCTTTAATTTATGTATTAGGAATTTTTGGAATTCCAGGACTTGGACATGAAACTGTTATGTCTTTTAAAGGGGGAAGAATAACTAAAAGTGATGTGTATAATGATTTAGCAAATAAATATCCAATTAGTTATGCTTTAGAATTAGTAGATAAAGAAATATTAGATGATGTATATAAATTAAATGATGAGCAAAAGAAGGAAGTAGAAGATCAAGCTAATTCAATTTTAAGCATGTATAGTGCATATGGATATGAGGAAGAAGATTTCTTAGAGGAAAATGGATTTAGTTCTAAAGAAGAATTTATTAATTATATGGAGTTAGATTATAAAAGAAATTTATATTGTATAGAATATTTTAAAACATTATTATCTGAAGACGAGATTAATAATTTTTATAATGATAATGTTTATGGAAAAATCAGTACAAAGCATATGTTAGTTCAAGTAACAGATAATGTAACAGATGAGCAAGCTTTAGCTACAGCAAATGAAATACTAGCAAAATTAAAAGAGGGAAAAAGTTTTGACGAAGTTGCAGAAGAGTATAAAGATAAAATAGTATCAGAAGATGTTGAATTTGATAATTTTACAGAAAGCACATTAGCACAAGAATATGTTGAAGCAAGCAAAAAGTTAAATAAAGATGAATATACTACAGAAGCTGTAAAAACAGATTTTGGATATCATATAATATATTGCATAAATAAAGCTGATAAACCAAGTCTTGAAGAAGCAGAAAATGACATAGTAGAAAATTTAGGAGAAGTCTTAGAAGAAAATGATCAATATATAAGATATAAAGCTTTAATTAAACTAAGAGAAGATAAAAACTTAAAATTCAAAAACAAAGATTTAGAAGAAGATTATAAAGAATATTGTAACCAAGTAAATGCAACAGAAGAATAACGATGAATGGAAATGTTAAAAAAGACAAGCAATCACCTGTGAAAAAATAACATTACAAATAAATTTAACAATAAAAAACTAGCCAGCACAAAGATGTGCTGGCTTTGAAAATGTTAGAACTTAGATTTTAAACTTCATATATGGCAAGAGGATCAAATACAAAGTCAAGTAAGAAAATGAAATAAGCTATTTGGATTTTTTTACTTAAAAAATTATTTTTCTTACGTTCAAGATGAAAACTGTAAGAGTGATTTTTACTTAGTGAATCTTCATCTTGTTGAGTAGGAGTAACATCAAAAAAACAACGATTGTGAGGGTTATAACGAAAAAGTAAATGCTCACCATTAGAAATTCGTTCTAATTTAATGACGACATCTTCGAGACGCCTTGCTTTTTCGAGGACTTCAAGTGAATCTTTTCTTTCATACTCAAAGTAATTCTTGCTTTTTAAAGCTTGATAAATCCGTTCCTTATCAGACATTTTCGTTTTTTCCTTTCAAGTTTGAATAAAAATTATTGTATGCAATTGCCTTTAGCAATCATTTATATCATACTACAATTTACATAAAAATGCAAATTCACAATTAAAAGTCATTTGAAAAATGTATATAAACACACAAAAAATACTAAAAAAAATGTGAGATAATACATAAAAGTG
>CANRGU010000039.1 GCA_947630255.1 uncultured Clostridia bacterium
AATATATTTATAAAATTTAAAAATTAATATCTAAGTTAAAACTTCATACCTTTTAATGAATTGACATCCAAGTTTTTCATCATGTTTTTCATTCCGCCTTTGTTATTTTGCATTTTTTTCATTAACTTTCTTGTCATTTCGTATGAATTTATAAATTTATTTATATCTTGTACAGTAGTTCCACTTCCGTTTTGCAATTCTTTGTCTTCTACTTGCATTTAATAGTTTTGTATTCTGTTTTTCTTTTTTTGTCATTGAACATATTATTGCCTCAATTTTTACGAATTCATTATCGTCAACTTTTATATCGCCAAATTTATTCATTCCAGGAATCATTTTTAATATAGATGAGAATGAACCCATTTTTTTCATTTGCCTTAATTGTGCTAGATAATCATCTAAGTCAAATTCCTGTTTTTTTAGCTTCTTTTCTAATTTTTCTGCTTCTTCTAAATCAAATGCTTCTTCTGCTTTTTCTATTACAGAGAGCATGTCACCCATTCCGAGTATTCTTGATGTCATTCTATCTGGATGAAATTCTTCTATATCACTAAGTTTTTCACCAATTGCTGCAAATTTTATAGGTCTTCCTGTAACTTTTTTTACTGAGAGTGCAGCACCACCACGAGTATCTCCATCAAGTTTTGTAAGTATAATTCCGTCAATTCCAAGATTTGTATTAAAGCTTTCTGCAACATTTACTGCATCTTGACCTGTCATAGAATCTACTACTAAAAGTATTTCGTGTGGCTTAACATTTGATTTAATATTTCTTAATTCTTGCATTAGTTGTTCATCAATGTGAAGTCTTCCTGCTGTATCAAGTATTACTACATCATTTAATTTTGATATTGCCTGAGACATTGCTTGTTTTGCAATTAAAACTACATCTTTTGTATTTTCATTTGCAAAAACTGGTATATTTAAGCTATTTCCTACTACTTGTAATTGCTTAATTGCTGCTGGTCTATATACATCACACGCAACAAGCAATGGTTTTTTTCCCTGTTTTCTAAGAAGATTTGCAAGTTTTCCTGCTGTTGTTGTTTTTCCGAGATCCTTGGAGTCCTACAAGCATTATTATTGTTGGAGGATTAGGTGTAAAATTAATTTTACTTAGGGTTCCTCCTAAAAGTTCAACCATCTCATCTCGTACTATTTTTATAACTTGTTGTCCTGGAGTAAGTGATTTTAGTACGTCCTGACCTAAAGCTTTTTCTTGAACTGTATTTATAAAGTCTTTTACTATTTTATAGTTAACATCCGCTTCTAAAAGAGCTAGCTTTACCTCACGCATAACATCTTTTAAATCGCTTTCTGTTATTCTTGCCTTACCACCAAGCTTTCTTGTAATTGCTTGTAATCTTGAAGATAAACCTTCAAAAGCCATATTTCCTCCTTCTAAACAAATCATAAGCTTCTTCTAATATTTGTTTTTCATTTGTTTTTCATATTATACTAAACAGTTTAATTCTTTTTTAACATGTGTTAGAATTTTTGCTACTTGTTTATCTGTAGTTTTTTCTTCAATTCTTGTTATTTCAGATAGTATTACTGCTATTTTTTCTTCCTGTTTAAACATCCTTTTCATAATTTTCAGCTTTTCTTCCAGTTCGAAAAGTTTATTCTCTCCTTTCTTTATTATATCCCTAACTGCCTGTCTAGTTATACCTTGATTTTCTGCTATTTCGGATAGAGATAAATCATTGTCATAGTAATCTTCTAAAATTGTTAATTGTTTTTTGGTTAATAGCTTTCCATAAATATTGCAAAGCATACTTATCTTAACATTTTTCTCCATATTACCATTCCTATCTTTCATTATCTCTAAAGCAAATCAAGAATTCATTTTAAAAACGTAATGCTATATTACTTTACACTATTTTTCCGCATTTGTCAAGTGTTTCCGTAAGAAAATATTGAATTTTTTACATTTAAAGTTACTACTCTGTCCTAAATAAGAAATAAAAATTAGCCAGTTTTATATATGGCTAATAAATTCTGCACAATTTTTAGATGCTATTTTAATATAATTGTTAAAATCAATTTGATTATTATTATTTGGTATATCTGAAATTGAGCGTATTATTATAAATGGTACTTTATTTAGGAAACATACTTGAGCAATAGCTGCACCTTCCATTTCAACACAGTCTGCGTTAAATTCTTTTCTTATTCTTTCTTTCATTTTTACATCTGTGCAAAATATATCTCCTGAAGCTATTGTTCCTAGCACAATATTTATATCTTTTATTTTAATTTCTTTAGCTTTTTTTATTATTTCTAAATCACTTTCAAAAAATTTACCAACGCCAGATATATACCCTTTTTCGCGACCAAATGCTGTAACGTCAAAATCATGTTGTACTAATTTACTTCCAATAACAATATCTCCTATATTTAATTTGTCATTTAATGCACCTGCAGAGCCTACATTTATTATATATTCAATATTAAATTTATCAATTAGTATTTGAGCAGTTCTTGCAGCATTTACTTTTCCTACACCGCTTTTTATTAATATATATGTTTTATTGTTAATTTCTCCTATCACTACTTTGAACTCATATATATTTTTTATTTCTATGTTTTTCATTATGTTTTTTACAGCTTCCATTTCTTCAGGTTCAGCTACTATAATCCCTATCATAAAAACCTCCAATTTAACATTTCTTGTGCTAAATATTATATTAATATTATATTTTAGTCAAGTTACAAAAAAGGATTTTGTGGAATGTTCCTCAAAATCCTTTTTTAGTATAATTAGATTAACTATTAAGCAAGTTCAACTGTTGCTCCAGCTTCTTCGAATTTTGCTTTTAATTCTTCAGCTTCTTCTTTAGAAACTCCTTCTTTTATTGTTTTTGGTGCTCCGTCAACTAAGTCTTTTGCTTCTTTTAATCCTAATCCTGTTGCATCTCTTACAACTTTTATAACTGGTATTTTGTTTGCTCCAGCTTCTTTTAATACAACATCAAATGATGTTTTTTCTTCAGCTGCTGCAACTGCTGCTCCACCTGCTGCTGGTGCTGCTGCTGCAACTGCTGATACTCCATATTTTTCTTCTATTCCTTTTACTAATTCTGATAATTCAACAACTGTTAAGCTGTCTATTTCTTCTAACATTTTTGCTATATCTGCCATTTTATTTTCTCTCCTTTAAAATTTAATTTTCTGGTGTTTAGGTCACCACCCTTTTTTTAAATTGTTTTTTTAATTAAAATTAAGCTTCTGCTGTTTGTTCTTTTTGCAATCTAACCTGATCCAATGCAACTGCAAGTTTTGAAATATTTCCAAGCAATGCACCAGCAAGCATACTTATTAATGTTTCTCTTGATGGTAGTTTTGCAAGTGTTATTATTTCTTCTGCTGAAACAACTTTTCCATCTATGATACCACCTTTAATTTTATAGAACTCATTATCTTTTGCATATTCATAAATTGTTTTGCATGCGTCAAGATAATCATTATTTCCTATAATAACTGCTGTTGGTCCTTCTAGAACATCTGTAAGTCCTTCTATTTTACATTCTTCAAGAGCTCTTTTTGTTATATTATTTTTTATAACTTTGTATTCTACTTGAGATGATCTTAATTTTGCTCTTAAATCTGTTACATCAGAAACATTTATACCTCTGTAATCTGTTAAAAGTACAACTTTAGCTTCTTTTATTTTTGCTGCTAATTCTGCTACTTCTTGTTTCTTTTGATTTAGAATTTTTTCACTAGCCAATATTTTCACCTCCCTTAAGGATTATCTCCTATGTTATATCTAAAAATTTAAAAACTCTGTTAATCCTACGCGAGGAATTAACAGAGTATATTACTCTTTTATTAATTACCTCGGTAGGGCTTATGTTTTGCCTACTGTCTTTGGCATTATATGGTTTTATTATGCTATATAAATGCTTGGTCCCATTGATGTAGTTACTGCAATACTTTTTATGTATTGACCTTTTGCAGATGATGGTTTTGCTTTTTCAATTGCTTCCATAACTGTATTATAGTTTTCTAATAATTTGTTTGCTCCAAATGAAACTTTTCCAAATCCTAGATGTATAATGTTTGTTTTGTCTAATCTGTATTCAACTTTTCCTGATTTAATTTCATTTATTGCTTTAGTTACATCCATTGTAACTGTTCCTGATTTTGGGTTTGGCATTAATCCTTTAGGTCCAAGTATTTTACCAAGTCTTCCTATAACACCCATCATATCTGGTGTTGCAACTATAACGTCATAATCAAACCAATTTTCATTTTGAATTTTTGGAACTAATTCTTCTGCTCCAACGAAATCTGCTCCTGCTGCTTCTGCTTCTTTTGCTTTATCACCTTTTGCAAATACTAAAACTCTTTGAGTTTTTCCTGTACCATTTGGAAGTACAACTGTTCCTCTAACTTGTTGATCAGCTTGTTTTGAATCTACACCAAGTTTTACATGTAATTCAACTGTTTCATCAAATTTTGGTTTTGGCATTTTGCAAAGTACTTCTAATGCTTCTTTTGCATCATAATTTTTTGTTTTATCTACAAGTTTTTCACACTCTAGATATCTTTTTCCTTTTTTCATTTTCTTTCCTCCTTTGGTAATAACGGACTATTCATCCTCCCAATAATTTATTCTGTAACTACTATACCCATTGATCTAGCAGTACCTTCAACCATACTCATAGCTGTTTCAAGTGAAGCTGCATTTAAATCTTCCATTTTTGTTTTTGCTATTTCTTCTACTTGAGCTTTTGTTATTTTAGCTACTTTTTCTTTATTAGGTTTTCCTGAACCTTTTTCAATTTTAAGTGCTTTTTTAATTAATACTGCAACTGGTGGAACTTTTGTTATAAATGAGAATGATTTATCTTGATATACTGTTATTACAACTGGGATTATCATTCCTGGTTGATTTGCTGTTTTCTCATTAAATTCCTTTGTAAATTGCATAATATTAATACCTGTTGATCCTAATGCTGGTCCAACTGGTGGTGCTGGTGTTGCTTTTCCAGCTTCTATTTGTAATTTAACAACATTTGTAATTTCTTTTTCTGCCATTTTCTTTTCCTCCTAAATTTTTTCTACTTGTGAGAACTCAAGTTCTACTGGAGTTTCCCTACCAAACATAGATACTAAAACTTTAACTTTATTTTTTTCTTTATTTATTTCTTGTACTGTTCCTATAAATGAAGCAAGTGGTCCGTTTACAACTCTTACTGTATCATTTACGTCGTAATCTACATTTATAACTGTTGCTTCAAATCCCATATTTCTTATTTCTTCGTTTGTTAATGGAATTGGATCTGTTCCTGATCCTACGAATCCAGTTACGCCTCTAGTATTTCTAACAATGTACCATGATTCTTCTGTTACTATCATTTTTACTAATACATAGCCTGGAAAAACTTTTTTTAAATTTGTTTTTCGTTTTCCATCTTTTATTTCTATTTGTTCTTCCATTGGAACAACTATATCAAAGAAATAATCTTCTAGTTCTCTGTTTTTTATTGTTTTTTCTAAGTCTGTTTTTACTTTGTTTTCATATCCTGAATATGTATGTACTACATACCATTTTGGTTCTGCATTTTTTTCTTGAGACATATTTTTAGCCTCCTTATTGTTCTACATTTTCTTCAGAAGATTCTTCTACTTCATTAACATCTGCAACATTTTCCTCTGAGTTTTCAGTATTTTCAATAGTGTTTTCTACTACTACACTATTTTTTATATTTGCCTTTAATCTATTGATTCCTTGTTCATTTAATATATCAAATACTAAGTCTAACACAAATACAATTGCTGCTGTTATTAATACTATAACAATAACTGCAATAGTTTTGTTTACTAATTGCTTTGGCGTAGGCCAAATTACTTTTTTTAATTCGGCTTTAAAATCTTTGAAAAAATGTTTTTTGTTCTTTACATCTTTTTTATTTTTTACATCTTTGTTGTTTTTTGCATCTTTAGCCATTTTATATCCTCCTTAAAACAGCCTATTTTGTTTCTTTGTGTGTTGTTCTTTTTTTACAATATTTACAATACTTTTCAACTTCTAATCTTTCTGTATTGTTTCTTTTATTTTTACTTGTTGTATAATTTCTTCTTTTACACTCTGTACATTCTAGTGTTATATTTTCTCTTGGTCCTTTTGCAGCCATTTTTAAGCTCCACCTCCAACTTTATTTACGGGTTTTAACGATGCGTTTTTTAAGCTATGTCCCCCATTTTAGGAACATAGCTTATATAATTTATCATATTTTATTATATTTGTCAACGTTTTTACTGATTTTTTTGATGATTTTTTATTTTACTGGTAAACTTTCATAAGTTCCATTAAGATACTTATTGATTATGTCTACATCTGTTTTGTTTACTTCTCCGTCTTCGTTTACATCAGCGTATTTCTTTTCTTGTTCTGTTAAATCATATCCTTCTTTTCCTTCTAAATATCCTTGTAAATATGCTTGATCCAACTCATTTACTTCTCCATCGCAATTTACGTCTCCGCATGGAATATAGTTATAATTCACATCTGTTTTAATGTATTCTGAATAACTTCCTATTTGATAATTATTTGGATTTCCTACTTCTGGTTCATCTTCTAATGATAAAGGTTTATATACAGTTCCGGCAAACCAAACTTCTCCTGTTGCTTTATCTCTTATAATAAACATATATGGTTTTGTAAAATCAAGAGTGATTTTTTCTACAGGTACATCATAAATATAATCAAACATACTACCAGCTCCTGCTCCTCCACCCATAGTTGCTGCAGATGCTTTTATACCATCTTGCGTGAATTCAATATTGGCTTTATGAACTGCTTTTGCTATATATGCTCCTTCATCATCTGTAATGCCTTTTAAACTTGCTTTTTCACTATCGAACACGTCTTTAACACCCATATCATTTAAATCTTCAATTAAATTTAAGTTGTAATCAAATTTAAATTTTGGTATATATCCTGTTATTTGAGTGATAACGCCTTCTTTAAAGTTTTCATTCGTAATTTGTTTTAAATTACTTATTATATTATTGATATCTTGTGCATTAATATTGTTTATATAAGTATCAAGGTTTTCTTCTGGCATTATTGCTACATATTGCAAAGTTGTTCCATTATATTCTTTTAAATCTTTTGCAAATGCTGTTACTTTTTCATTTTGATAAATTTCAAAATCTGTATTTCTATCTACAGTCTTATAACTTGCATTTAATTCTTCAATATAATCATCTAAATAATGTTTTACTATTGTTTCAGTATCTGCTCCTTCTAGGCTTACCCATTCGTCTTTGCTATTAAAATATCCAAAATCTGATGTTCTGTCAGGGTTTTCTTTTAGATATTCTCTTAATCTATCCCCAACAGTTTTTCTAATATTTTCTTCTCCTAGAGTTTTTATAATATCATAATTGTTTATAGATGCTACAATACCCATTCCTGATATATCGCCTTGAACGCCCTCAAATTTGTTTGATATAAGTTGTGTAGGTGCACCCCATCCATAGTTTTCATGTCTATAATTAGTTTCATAATCAATTATACCAACGTTCTCTTCTGTACTTATAAATTTGTGTCTCCATTCCATATCTATTGCTAGTGCGTTTACAAGTGCATAATCTAGGTCACTTAAATCAGAATCATCTACCATGTTATTAATAAGGTCAAGTGTTTTATCACTAATCCATGAATTCATATTTTTTGCTGAACTAAATGAATCATATATAACATCTGCATTGTATTTATTTCTTAAATTATCTATAAAGGTTTGTTTAATTGATGATTTATATGTGTCTCTTATAAATAGTGCGTTTGCAAATGACATGTTTTTACTATTAATATATTTGTTAGATTTATATTCGCCGATTAAATTTGAAATTTGCTCTTTAGATTCTCCTTCTGTTCCTTCATTAAGCATTGCTAATGTGTATTTTATAGAGAGTGGGCTATATATTTTATTTACTTTTGTATTTTCTAGCTGTAAAAATCTTAAATCAAAATCTTCTAAGGAATTGCTTTTAAGTGCATATTTAAATGCTTTTTGTGTTTCTGTTGTTTCTGTGTTTTTTTCTTTTTCTGCTATCACATCATTTTTCTTGAATTTTGTTGCATATAGTCCGATTCCCAAAATTCCTACTATAACTAATGATGCGGCTATTGCTAAGAATTTATTTAAATTCATTTTTATTACTTTATTTCCGTTATTTTCCATATTAAATTCCTCCTTTACATTTTCAAATATTTGGTTTGCTTTATTAGATATTTTTTTATCTTGTTGCAATTTTTCTTTAATAAACATATCCTTCTTATTCATCTGCATTCACCTCCTCTTTGCTTAATATCTCATATAGCTTTTCTCTTGCTCTCGATACTCTTGATTTTACAGTTCCTTTTGGTATGTTTAAAATATCTGATATTTCTGAGATAGATAAATCATTGTAATAATATAGAACTGTTGTTACTCTTAAATCTTCGTCTAATGTATTTAATGCTGTTTCTAAATCGGTTTTAAGTATTACATTTTTATCAAAGCTATTATGTATTTCCTCATCATAAAATTTTACTTTTTCAATTTTTTCGCTATTTAATCTGTTCTTTGTTATAATGTCATAACATTTATTTATTGTTATTCTAATAACCCAAGTTTTAAAGTATTTTTCATTTTTTAAATTTGCAATATTTTTATATATACTTAAAGCTGTATCTTGAATTGCATCACATACGTCATCTTCATCTTTAAGTATTGCTTTTGCTGTTTTATATATTGTTAATTTATATTCTTCTATTAATTCTGCAAATGCTTCTTTATCTCCTTTTTTTATTTGTGCTATGATAGACATCTTAGTACCTCCATACCCATTAGACTTTTGTTTCTCCAAATTGGTTCATTTGTTTTTCGTTTTTATTTTATTCCATTAACACGAACGTGTCAATTGCATTATATCTTTTAATAATTTATAATTATTATTTCTAATATTAGAGTTATTTTGCTATAATATAATTTTAAATTTTAACCTGACTAATAATCAAATAAATTACAAATTTTTACAGTGAATTTATTGACATCACGAATAAAAAAATGCTATAATAAATATACTATAAGAGTAATCATTTGATTACTAGTAGGAAGTTCTTACCTAAAAAGGACGACTTAAAATTAGGTAAAGTTCAATCCTTATAAGTGAACTGATTTCAAATTAGGTAATGCTTAAGCCTTATAAGTAAGCAGTTTTAAATTAGGGGGTACATTTTAAAAAAGTGTATCCCCTATTTTTTTAGAAAAGAGGTATAATGGAAGAATTATTATTTTATGTTGTTGATAAAAATTATATAAAATATTTAAGTAAGTTTGAAAAACATGTGAGCTATAATAAAGATGAAATAGGTCACAGTAGACCATATCTAGGTATTGTTTTAAAAATAGATAATTATAATTATTTTGTTCCTTTGTATTCATATAAAGAGCATTATTCAAAATATAAGAATAACCCTAGTTTTTTCTTTGTATATGATAGAAAAAATAAACCATTAGCAATTATTAAATTTTCTTCAATGATTCCAGTTCCAATTAATTTTAATGTGATTAGTTTGTTAGAATATAATAAACAAGATAATAAATATAAAGACTTAATTTCAGCAGAATATAGATATATAAATTCTAAAAAAGAAGAAATATATAAAAGGGCAAATAAAATGTATATTGCAGTAACTAAACATAAAAATAATTTTCTAAAAACTATAGCATGCAATTTTAAATTATTAGAAGAAAAATGTGTTAACTATAAAAATAAATGATTATACTAAAAGAGTATAGGGAAATCTGCTCTTTTCCCCTATATCTTTCTAGGCTATTTATCAATTATTAATAATTTATATTTTTTTCTTTTGAACTGAATATCCAAATTTTCCTATTTTGTTTCCAAGTTCAAAATATTTTCCATTTGCATATGCAATTAAATCGCATTTTGTTATATCAAATGCTCCTTTTTCATCAATATATTTTTCATCTGCATTAATTGATAGAACTTCTGCCATAAACATATGGTGCGAACCTAATTCTTTTATTTCTTTTACCTTGCATTCAATAGATACTGGGCTTTCTTTAATAGCTGGGCAATTTACAAAATTACATTTTTCTTTGCTCAAATTCATCTCTTTAAATTTATCTACATCCTTTCCAGATTTTACTCCGGCACCAATCCGTTGCATAAACTAATTCTTTATTAGTTAGATTTATAACGAATTCTCCTGTTTCTTTTATAATGTTATATGAATATCTTTCTGGTCTTACAGATATATAACACATTGCTGGGTTTGTATTTAATATTCCTGTCCATGCCACTGTTATTATATTTGACTTTTCCATACTACCACATGAAACCATAACTGCTGGTATTGGATATATAAAGGTTCCTGGTTTCCACATTACTTTTGACATAAAAGCCTCCATTCTGAGCGATTTACTATTGCTCTATCTTTTCTTTTTTGATTATATATTACATTATTCAATTTTTCAATATTTATGATAACGATTTCTATATCATTAAATTCTAAAAAAGGACATATCTTAATCATAAGTATTTCTCATGATTAAGGCATGTCCCTCATTTTTAAGCATAAAAAAATCTGGCGATGACCTATATTCCCAGCAGGGTAACCCGCAAGTATTTTCGGCACTGACAAGCTTAACTTCTGTGTTCGGAATGGGAACAGGTGGTTCCTTGTCGTAATTATCACCAGAAAATTATTAACTTTTTTGTGTGCGTTTATTAAGCACGTTTTGTATTATAATATATTATTTTCTATTTTGCAATATTTAATACAAAATTTATATATTTTTTTAGCACACTGAAAAATATACAGATAAAGAATTTTAGATAACTCTTGATTACTCCGTTTTTTCGTTTAACTCTTTTTCTTGGTTAAACCCTCGATATATTAGTATTGGTCAGCTTAATGTATTACTACACTTACACCCCCAACCTATCAACCAGTTAGTCTTTCTGGTATCTTACCAACTTAACGTTGTGGGATATCTTATCTTAGGGTGGGCTTCACACTTAGATGCTTTCAGCGTTTATCCCGTCCATACTTAGCTACACAGCTATGCCACTGGTGTGACAACTGTTGCACCATCGGTATGTTCATCCTGGTCCTCTCGTACTAAGGACAACTCCCTTCAAATATCCTCCGCCTGCGACAGATAAGGACCGAACTGTCTCACGACGTTCTGAACCCAGCTCGCGTACCGCTTTAATGGGCGAAC
>CANRGU010000040.1 GCA_947630255.1 uncultured Clostridia bacterium
ATATTCTTTTTGATTATATTTATATATTAAAAATTTTTTAAAAATTATAAGTGGCGTAGATCCGTTAGGTAAAGGTAAAAGAAGAAGAAATGTTGCAATTGGAAAGAATGAAAAAACTATCATTTTCAGTTTATAGTAAGGAAAGATAGACTGTACTAAAAATCCAATTCCTAAACTAACACCCATCGCAATAATCTCTAAAATTCCAAAACCTTTAAAAATCTCTCGTTTAATTTTTATATTTTTAGGAATCAAATACATTATTTTCTTCCTTTATCATAAGGATTTTTATTTGTATGCATATATACATTTTTTAATGGATTATACTGCATATTAATTGGTTGAGAGAAAGAGCCACTTGCAGATGGATTTTTGTTTCTATTTTTATTTACAAAATCAGATACTTGTTTTTGTGCTTTAAAATTATTTTGATTATTCATACTTTCTTTAACTTCAGACATCTGGTCAGGACTTAATTTATTTTTTCTATTCATAAAATTATACATAGTATTGAAACCTCCTTTTACAATATTAGATCCACCACTTACCACGTTACTACCGAGAGATAAAGCTCCCATTGTTCCTGCCTTTGCAATTCCGAATCCCAAACTACCAGCACCTTTTAAAAGCATAAGGCTTTGAATAGTCCCAAGACTAGAAGCAATTCCTGACTGCTGATTTAATAAAGAACTTATTAGTGTTGGAGTAGATGCTATAAAAAGTAATCCCCCAATTACTAAAAAGATACCTACTAAAGTACCATTGTCTTTAAAAGCAGAACCAAAAATATTTATAAGTAGTCCAATACAAACAAACTGGACAGTAGTAATCAGAAAAACACCCATCGTGGATTTAGACCAAGCTTCAAATGCTTTTCCATCTTTAGTAAGACTCGTACAACAAAAAGGCCCAATAATTTTATACAGGGCAATTTCCATGACTCGTTTTGCCATTTGAATAGCAACAAAGAACAATAAACAAATGGTAACTACTGATAAAACTATCAGCATAAAAAAGTTGACTGAATACTTATATACATCACCAACACCTGCAATACCACCAGTAGTATCGTTTATTTTAACTTTCCTCCAATTATTAACTAAATAATCGGAATCTTTTTCTTTTGTTTCATCACTATTAATCATTGTTTTTAAAAGAGAGTTAGAAATTACTGCCTCGGTATTACTGCTGTTTGTCATGTTTGAAACAGAAATAACTGCATCAGTTAATTTCGACGTGAAATTCTGACCAAACTGAAATAATGATGGAATTAAAAACATTATTACAATAGACAATACAATTCCACGATAAACATTAAGTGGAGAATCTCTACCATCATTTTTTACAATATGGTTCATTATTAGTTCAATCACCACTTTTAATGAAAGCCAAGAACAAGCCACAATAATTGCACCTGAAAAAATTTTGTTTACATAGTCATTATTAAAAAACTCGTAACGCCAAATTTTATTTATAACATCAAAAAAGCCATCTAAAAATAGCAAAATTCCTTTTGCTATTGACCAAAGAGTTCCTCTAAAAATATCATCTGACCAACTTTGTTTGACTTGTACTATCTCTAAAGTTTGAAATATTCATACACACCTCCTAATAACTATCTGTTGCGACTAATTCACCAATAACAATAAGTTGTTTACTTTTACTATTGGGATCGCACGTAGTAAGAGTGATTATAGATTTTTCATGACTAGCAGAAAGTTTAAGTGTTCCATTTTTTTCTGCTAAATATTTATTATTTACTTTATATGTATATTTGATTTTTTTATAATAAACATACACATAATCATCTATATTAAGTTTATTTAAATTAGAGAAAAAAGCAATTCTTCCTGTGCCACTATGACTTGCAAGAATAAAATTGCCATTTTCTACATCAGGATAATCAGATCCTTTTAAAATTGTAATATTATACTCAATATTGTTATATTTATTATCAATTGCTAAAAGACCTCTTTTTATATTTATTTTAGGAATCTCTAAAACTGCAATATAATTATTTTCCACATTAATTGTGGATTTTTTATTTACAATTGCCTTATTTTCTATATTATTCGTTGGTAAGTTTTCTTCATTAAAAAAATTATTTAGATTCCTTTGATCCATTTTATCTTTATAATAGTTATCTACATATTTTATAGATATTAAGTAAATACCAAATAGTAAGATAAAAGAGCCACAAATTAAATGGCTCTTAAATCTATTTTTTTCTTTTACTTTCATAAATCATATATCCAATACCAAAGCAGATAAATATAATTCCAACTACCTCTAAAATAGCAGAATCAGTAGTAGATGTATTAGGAACTTTTACAACTTTAGGTTGTTCAGGTTGATTAGGTTGTTTAGGATTTTCAGGTTGTTTAGGTTTTTCAACTTTAACATTAACTAAAGATTTTTCAATATGAGCTCCATCTTCCTTTACCTCAAACTCGATTTTTTCATCATTTAATTTAAAACCATCAATAGTTTCAAGTTCTTTAAAGTAATAAGATCCATATTTAAGTTCTAATTCAATGTTTCCATTTTCATCTGTTTTGTATGTTCCTAATAATTTGTCGTTTTCATCATAAAGACCAAACACAACACCTGCAAGAGCATTACCATCCTCATCTGTTTTGTGTAATGTAACTTTAGATTTAATAACTTCATCTTTCATTGTAGCTTTAACAACTTTACCATCTTCGGTAATAGAAAAATACATTTTTTCAGGATTAACTTTATATCCTTCAGGAGCTTCGGATTCGATTATATAGTAATCACCATATTCCAAATTTTTAATGATAATTTGTCCATCTTCATCAGTAACTCCCTCAAAAACTAATTCATCAGTTTTAGCATCAAAAATTTGTATTTTAGTATTAGGTAATGGTGTTCCATCAGATAAATCTTCTTTTTTGAATAATAAATCTGATTTAATTTTTTCATTATTAAAAGTTGCTTTTTCTTTCATTTTGCTACCATTGATAGTAAATACATAATCTTTAATGAATTTATAACTTTCAGTACCTTTAGTTTGGTGTAATCTATAAGTACCAAATCTTAAATAAGTGAACGCCTCACCATCTTCATTGGTAGTAAGAGTTGCAACTAATTCACCAGTAGCAACATTATAAAGTTCAAATTCTGCTTTATTTTCAGGAGTATAAGCACCACTATTATAATTACCTAGAGTCTTATTAAATTCAAATCTAGTAGTAACATTGACTTTGATTCTACCATTAATATATGTAGGATCGCCAGCACTTAAACATCTTTGTCCTGTAGTATCATAGACCATAGGTGGATTAGGGTTTTCTTTAGCAACTAAATCGATAGTCCCCTCGAATGGTTTCTTCGCATTAATTATAAGATCATTACCCTGAATCTCAAAATTAACTGCATCATTACTTTTAGGCATTTCAAATCTACTTGATAAAACACCATTTGTATCAGTTAAACGAGTTGACTCCCCAGGTTTTAAAGTAACCTCATAATTATTAAAACTAACAGTGTCACCATGATGATCAACTAAATTTCTAATTTCGTTCATCATAGCGTCATATTTTGTACTTCTTTCTAAAGAATGACCACCATCAGCAATTGGATAAGGTGTTGCAACTTTTTCAGTTATTTCCCAAATCAAATATTGAGTTGCAGCGAACCAATCCAAACTGGTATGATTACTATAACCATAGCCATAATAAGCATAAAGTTTTATTCTTCTTAATTCATCACGATTCAAGTTTGAAAGTGTTAACTGACTACTTTCATCAGTATATCCAGTAACAACTTGTCCATCTTGAAATTTAATATGTGATGCTATACAATAAACGTAAGCACCATCACTTGTTCTTTTTATAGGGTGTTCTGGTGCTCCAACCCAATCAGATAAATCATCAAATTGAGTAGTTGCTGTCCAAAACGAATAACTTTTATCTTGCACCATAGTATCATTAACAGGTGATGCAAAAACATCAGTTATAGGAGTAGAACATATTCCCATAACAACAACTAATAAATATTTTAAAAATTTTTCTAATTTTTCTTTCATATATCTTTTTCCTTTCATTATAAATTATTCCAAATAAAAAACACCACTTAATAGTGATGATTTATTGATAGCCCAAAGCTCTAAACTCATTTAAATAGTAAGGATTCCCATTAACATAAACCTCAATCCAACATCCAACATAATTAACATACTTTCCAACAACATCTCCATAGTTAGTTACAAAAGAATATTGATTATTGATCCTTTGAGCCTCCCTTTGACAATCCTCAATTTTATCAAAGGCGATTTCTTCCCAAGAGAAAAGTTTGGTATGTTTATAATCGTATTCTGATATACCTAATTTTTCCCACTCTGTTAAAGTAACAGGTTGAGCACTTGTTTGTGGTATTTCAGTTTTTGTAGTTATAGGGTTACTATTATTAATTGTACTAGAACTTTGCTTGTTATTTTTTGTATTGTTCTTATTAGAATTATTAGTAACATTAACTTTATCTGATTTAATATCATCTTTTTTAGAATCATCATCCTGTTGTTTTTCTTTTATTTCTTCTTTTTGTTCTTTACTTTTTACTTTTTCTTTTTTGTCTTTAGTTTTTTTAGATGCTGTAACATATTTATCAGATTTTAGATCTTTACTATAATCAAAATATTTATATGTTATAAAAACTCCAGTAACAAGTAAAAAAACTCCTAGAAAAACAGATAGACAAAGTTTTTTATGTTTCTTAATAATTCTTACTAAATTTATCATAATTATTCCTCCTTTGTGTGATGTTAACTCTTATTGCAAATATTTGCAAGTTAAAATTACTTTTCACATAAATATTGTTTTAAATAATCCAAATCATAAACAAGATCTATAAGATTACATCTTAAATCAATGTTTTTTGGATGTCTTTGTAATTTTTTGTCGAAATATTGTGCTAATGATTCTACATATTCTATATCTTCTAATCTGTTATAAAAAAACTTTTTTATTTCTTTTTCATTATCATTGTTTTTTATTAAATGATAATAAAGAGCCATATCATAAATTCTATTTACTAAATTATGACTCTTAATAAATGCTCTAAATTCTTGTTTCATAACTTTATGTCCTTTCCATCCATTAAGAATCCAAATTCTTCTTCGTAAAAATTATCACTATCATCATAACTAACAGAACTATACAAATCTATATCTTCATTTGCTAAATTAGATAAAGTATTTTTAATATCAGTAATATCAGTAATGTTATATTCAGGAATCAGCCAATCATTAATAGCGATATTTAAGCGATAGACAAAATCTTGAGTTTTACAAAATAACATATCCGATCCATATTCTACAGGATAATCATTATTAAATTTTTCATAAAATAAACTCATTAATTTTTTATCTTCTGTAATACTTTTTAAAATATCAACATTAGATAAAGATATGCCCTCAACTTTACCACTATTTATAATATCCTTAACATTTCTAATAAAATCTTTTCTTTTTACTATCATTTAAAATACCCTAAAATCCAATTTACAAATTCAGTTGTAACAAGTGCTGATACACCTGCGATAATAGTTGTTCTAATTTTTTTGTCGTATGATGCCTTTTGATTATCATCACTACTAGCCATTTTTAAAGCATAGTCTTTTGCTACAAAAAAAGCAGTACCACCGATTACAAATAATCGTAGATAATTCATAGCATCATTAATAAGATTTAATACACTTTGTAAAATTCCATCTATAAAAAAACACCTCCTAAAAGACGTGTACGTGTATTAATATAATAAGTTAAGTTGTTTTTGTATAAACTACTAATAAACTCATTCCTCCTTTTCATCAAAAACCAACTTTAATTGTATTCCGTTTTGGATTCTTCTTTTAATTACCTCACAATATTTGTCCGTTATTTCTATCCCAATCCATCTTCTGTTAAGAATCTCGCACCCTAGCAGAGTAGAACCACTCCCTGATGTAAAATCTAATACCAAATCATTTTCTTTAGTATAAGTTAAAATTAGATATTCCATCAAGCTTATTGGCTTTTGCGTAGGATGAAAAAGATTACTTTCTCTTGCGAATTGAATTACATTTCTAGGATAATTAGAGTATTCCTGAATACCCTCAATTTTCTTGTGTTTTTTATTTTCTTTTAAATAATCAATAGAAGAACGTTGTACTTTAATATTTACATTAACAACACCCTGTGGAAAATAACACATTTTTACTTTACCATTAGCAACTGCACTTGCTTTTGAAAAAACCATAGCATCTTCATAGCATCGCAAAGGTTGACATTTGGCATTTTGAAATCCAGTAACCTGTGTTTTAATCCATTTCCAATCATATTTATAAAGACTAGGATTACTTTCTCTCAATGCTGAAGAAAAAGGTTCGTTCCCAAATAACACAATAGCACCATCATCTTTTATAAGCTTTTGGAGTTTATCCCACATTTCATCAAAAGGAATTACTTGATCCCAAGAGTAACCAGTAACTGCATAAGGTGGATCAGTGATGATAGCATCACATTTAATATTATTTTCTATTAAATAATCCATCACTTTTAAACAATCACCTTTATAAAGAGTTCCTAACTCGGTGGAATAGAATGGACTCAAAGACATTTTTAATCACCTCCAATCGTAATAGAATCATATAGCAAATATTACAAATTAGTTTTTTGTCACGAGATCCCTATAAACTCGCATAAAAAAAGGATGAAATAAATCATCCAATTTTATAAAAAAACACTACCATCTAAAATTAAAGGGGTTTGTCGTGCGAAATGACAATGTGATACTACAAATTCTACTACAACATCTTAATAAAATAAGTAGTGTTTTTTATCAGGTAGTTAGGTGGACTACTATCTGATAAACCAATTATACATTTTTTGTCGAAAAAAAGCAAATTATATATAATTGTTTACCCAAATAAAACTATAATTTTTATAAAAAAAAGAATAGATATTTCCTTTTTTATGTGATATTGTTTGTGTTGAAAAGGAGTGATAGTATGAGCAGACACAAATATCCAATAGGTTATAAATTTAACAAGCTTACGATTATAGAATTTCTTGGAAGAAAAGATGATAAATCACATCATAGTTACTATAGATGCCAATGTGAATGTGGAAAAATAATTGATGTCTTAACTCAACATGTTCAAATTCAAAAAAGTTGTGGATGTGCTCCAAGAAAAATGAGAAAGTTATAGGAAAGAAAATATTTTCTAAATAACTAAAAAAATATGAAATTAATCATATTTTTTAATTGTATTTTTCACAATATTTTTCAAGTTCTACCCACATTTTTACAATACAACTTTTCTTTATCTTTTGAAGATAAGCTTTTGATACACCAATTATTTCTGCAATATCTTCTTCTGATTTATATACTAAAAAAGTATTAATCAGATAAACAACTTCTTCTTCCGTTAATTTAAAACTAACTTTAAGAATAGAGCTATAAATATCAGTAGTTAACAATTGTCTATCAACATATTTTTCAATGGCATTTTCCACTTGACTTACAACTTTTCTTTGCGTAGATCCAACTTTTTCTTCATAAGTTGGAGTAATTGAAATATTTGTATCAACTGGAAAATCATATAAATATCTAGCAGATTTAAAATCTGCAAATAACATTAATAATATTCTTCTTTCATCTAATACATTAAATTTTTTAACAACATAATCATCTAATAATGTATTAGAATCCTTAAAAGTATCAGCATTAGTAATAATAGTTTTATTAATGTTTAATAGCTCATTCTGTGTAACAATATAATCCAAAGTAATCACTCCCTGCATTTGCAACAAAAAAAGGCTTTAAAGGGCAGAAAAACCTACCACTATAAAACCTTTGATGTTTTATAATTATAAGATAAATTAGTTTTATTTGCGACAACGACTCGCATAATAAACCACCTCTCAATATTGCTTTTTATTCTAAATGAAAAAGCAAATTTTGTCAATCGTTTTTTTGAAAGACAACATAAAAATGAGCTCTATCACACAGATTTAACTCATTTTACACCATTATATCATGTACCAAGACAATTGCAATATTTAAATAGTATGAATTCAGGATATTTCAGTTTTTAGTATTTTTCTAAATTTTCTTTGCAGTTTTTCAAATCTTCTTTGTAGTTTTTTATAGTTTTTCCCATCATAATATAATCCAAAAATAGTATTTAATTAGTCTTTAATTAGTATGGAAATAGTATGCGAAAGTTAAAGAACCTTTTATTTTCAACCATATTTTCAATATTATAAATACTACTATAATCTATAATATAACTTAAATACCTATAATAAATAATAGCAAATAGCTTACTTTTAAAAGTCCTTAATAAAAGATTACCAGCAGTATTTTTAGTATCATCTATAGAAATAAATACACAATAAGAATCTAATTGTGGAATATATCTCATACTTTTATATATAGTATAAATATCTTTATAAAAAATTTCTAATTTCTTATTTTCAGTTATTAATGTTTTATATTTATTATTAGAATATTCCTTTAATCTTTTACACATAAATCTATGAGTATATTCATTTCGAACATTAATTTTTTCTACTTTGTTTTTATGATGATAATGATTATGAATCCCTTTCGCACAAGAATATAATATTTCAATAGCAAGAGCTTGATCCTTTATATCACTTTTACAATCCTTATTATTTAAGAAATTAAATAGAAACATCTCTCTTGATAACTCATTATATCCCTGAAATTCTTTTTTTTCATCATCCGAATATAAATCACCCAAATGAATCTCTTTAAAAGGCTTTTCATCAATCAAAGGATTATTAAAGAAATATATATCAAAATGTTCAAGTCCTCCAACACTTTCTTCATTATTACCTCTATCACATATTTCTTTAGACTGATAACTATGAACTTGTATATTTAATAAATGTCCTATTTCAATATTAATTCGTTCATGTCTTATACGACCATTACTTTTATAAAAATCTCGTGTTTTAATCCAACTTCTTCTTGATACACCATTATGTAATAAATTCAAATTAGCTGTAGTAATAGTAAATCCATTTTTATTATAGAATGTTAAGAGTCCGTGATAATCTTTCTCACCATATTTTTTAAATTTAGGATTATCATGTTTTTCATAATAATCAGGAATTTCTTGTTCGTTAAACAATCTTTTATAATCTTCAATATTTAAGATATTCATTTCATCGTTAGGGGTAAATACTTTTGAAAATACATCCCCATCAACTATTTTTTTGTTTCCACCAAGAGAATCATTAATTTTTATAAAATCGCTTAATAAATCGATAAAATGATAACCACTATGAAATAATTTACCATACCCATACTTATATGGGTGGTTTTCTTTATCCAAATCGTGTGGCATTTCCCAAGCACCATCGGAATGAAATATATCTATATTAGTAATAGGTACTTTATATTCATTAACTACTTTAGTAAGAATATCCTTTATTTTTTCATAACCTCGATGGTATTGTCTTTGGCACATTACCTTACAACTGGCTTTAGATTTTTTTTCAAGATTTAAAATATTATAATATTGTTTTCTAACTTTTTCTATACTGGAAAGACTGGTCATATTTTTAGTGACAGTGATGGGTTTATCAGTTAATACATTAATGTCATTTTTCAAAGCAAACTCTATATACATATTATGAGCTTTTGGTTCTGTAGCTATGATTACATGAGTTATATGTAATGAATCACAATCAGTAGCCAAATCATCAAAAACATCCTTTGGCAAAGAATCATTATCTTTTATTCCGTCATCAATAGTAAAAACTTTAGTTTTTTTGAAATTATTTTTCTTTAAATAGTCTTTTACATAATCTTTTTGTGAGTCAATATCAACTACCAATGCTAAATTAACTTTATATTTTTTAAAAAAGTGCATATAAATCCTCTTGGCATGAGGTCCGAGTCCCACTAGAGCAACAACAGGTTTTGTATTTAATTTTGATTTCATAATAACCATCTCTTTCCCGTTTGATAGTATTATTATAAAATCATCAGTAATTATAGTAAATTATAAATTTTGCAACATATGTTGCAAAATTGCAAAACAAAAGAATTAATCATTATCTTTAAAGACTAATTCTATGAACTTTTTAGTAGATTTACTAATTGTATCCTTAAAATATATAAAACCAATTGGATTAGTTGGCATTTCTTCTTTTAATTCTAATTTTACTAAATTAGTATTTTTTATTTCATCTTCTATGAAATATCCAATAAAATCATTAGTAGACACAAGATCAATCATCAATTTTGAATCAGGCATTTGTATAATTGGATTTAATTCAATATTATTTAATTGTAGGATTTCATCTAAATACTGTCTACGTCTCGATTTTCCTGGAATGATTAACTTAAACTTATTTAAATCATTTAAAGAATTAATATCTTTACCATACTTTTCATAGAACGATTTGGAACAAGCAAAACAAGTTTTAAATCGACTAAAGGATTTTATTTCAAGATTATATTTTTCTGAAAAATTAATATGTGGTAAATAATCTATCAAGACATCTATTTTGTGATTAACTAAAAACTCATTTAAGTTAGTAGCACTATCTATAAAAAAATTGATTTTTACATCAGGATATAAACTAGAAAATTCTGCAACATAATCACTTAACTTATTATCTGAAATATTACGAGTAGTACCAATCGTTAATGTACCCTGTACATTATTTTCATTTTCTATAAATTCTTCTAAAAAACTATGAAAATTAGTATCTAATTGATTAAATAATGATTCACCATCTTTAGTCAATGTTAAACCTTTATTGTTAGTAACAACAAGTTTAAGTTTTAATTCATTTTCTAAATTTTTAATACTACGACTTAAATTAGAAGATGAAACATAATTTTTTTCACTTGCTCGAGATATACTTTTTTCTTTAGCGACAATATAAAAATCATATAACAAAGGTAGGTTATTTCTTAACTCTTTTAATCGCATAAAATCACCCCTTATAAATTAGGTATTATAATATAACAAATTGTTAAAAAAGTCAATTGAAATAAAGGTATAGATTACTTTCAATTAGTTATAGTTTTTAAAAGATCCATTTTTTGAAGTAAAAGAAATGTTACTTTCATACCCATAAGCAATAACTGTCTTTCATATATAATAGTTTCTTCTTGTTTTAATTCTAAATACTGCATAAGATCTCTAACATCATCAGAA
>CANRGU010000041.1 GCA_947630255.1 uncultured Clostridia bacterium
TGGGTAAGAACTGAACTTGCAGAGAGTAAATTTTTTATAGATAATCCAGTAGAAAATGTAGGAAAATGGCATGAAGCTTTCAAAAGAAAAAACTCACCAATGCACTTAGAACTTCGGGTGCGGAAAAGGCAGTTTCATAGCAAAACTAGCTAGTCAAAATCCACGGGATAAATTATTTAGCAATAGATATTAAAAGTGAGGTATTAGGCTTAGCGAAGAGAAATATAGAAAAAGAATATTTAGAAAAGCACATGGAAATAGATAATGTACTTTTAACAGCCTATGAAATAGAAATAATTCAAAACATTTTAAACGAAAAGGATACAGTAGATAGAATATACATCAATTTTTGCAATCCATGGCAAAAACCACGACACAACAAAAAAAGATTAACACACCCAAAACAATTAGAAAAATATAAGGTATTTTTAAAACCAGGTGGAGAAATATATTTCAAAACAGATGATGAAAATTTATTTAATGCAAGCATAAAATACTTTGAGCAAGAAGGATTCAAGATTATTGCAAAAACAGATAATTTACATGAAAATCCAATCTGGGAAAACAACATCGAAACAGAACACGAGAAAATGTTTGAAGAACAAGGCATTACAACCAAAGCATTAATTGCAAACCTTTCATAAAAATTTGCCAAAAAGGTATTTACAAAAATAAAATGTGTGATATAATAATAATTAGAAATGAGAAACCACAAACGTGGTTTGCCATTGCATTATGTTAAAAACGCATCCGCAGTAGCAATCACAGATGCGTTTTTTTATTGGTTTATTAGCCTTTGCTCAAAATTATTGCTAATACAACAATTAAGGCAACTGCTATGATAGTTATTCCCATTAAAGCATAAAATAATATGTATATAATTGTTAATAAATATGATGTATCTATCATAAGCCTCACCTCCTTTAAGGAGGCAAACCACATCTGTTTATTCTCATTTCCAAAACGATTATACACAAACTGTAAAAAAATGTCAATACAAAATTGCCAAAAAAACAATTAAAATATAAATAAAAAATCGTTGCAAAAAATGTCGCTATATAATATAATGATGGCAAAGGAGCGATGTAGATGGAAAAGAGTTTTAGTGAAAGTTACAAATCTGCAGGAGTAGACGTTACAGCAGGATACAAAGGAGTACAGCTCATGAAAAAAGCTGTCCAAGCAACATATACAAAAGAAGTTATATCAGATATAGGTGGATTTGGTGGATTTTATGCACCACAAATAAAACAAATGGAAGAACCAATTTTAGTATCCGGAACAGACGGAGTAGGAACAAAACTAAAATTGGCTTTTTTAATGGACAAGCATGACACAATAGGAGAAGACTGTGTTGCAATGTGTGCAAATGACGTAATATGCACAGGAGCAAGTCCTATGTTCTTTTTAGACTATATGGCATTAGGAAAAAATATACCAGAAAAAGTAGCAACAATAGTTGCAGGAGTAGCCGAAGGATGTAAAAAAGCAAATTGTAGTTTAATAGGGGGAGAAACAGCAGAAATGCCAGGATTTTACCCAGAAGACGAATATGATTTAGCAGGATTTTGTGTAGGAATAGTAGATAAAAAGAAAATAATTAACAGCAAAACAATTGAAATAGGAGATAAGGTAATAGGACTCAAGTCATCAGGAGTACACTCAAATGGATTTTCATTAGTCAGAAAAATATTCAATATAAATAAAGAAACAATAAATGAATATGTAGAAGAATTAGGAATGACAGTAGGGGAAGCTCTTCTTAAACCTACAAAAATATATGTAAAACCAATACTTAAATTAATAGAGCAAGTACAAGTAAAAGGAATATCACACATAACAGGAGGAGGCTTCTACGAAAACATGCCAAGAATGCTAAGAGAAGGAGTATCATTAAAAATAGATAAAAACTCTTATGAAGTACCAGCAATATTTAAACTAATACAAACAAGAGGAAGTATTCCTGAAAGAGATATGTACAACACATTTAATATGGGAATAGGTATGGCAGTAATCGTAGCATCAAACGAAGTAGAAAAAGCAATAAACATATTAAAAGAAGCAGGAGAAGAAGCATACGAAATAGGAGAAATTGTAGAAGGAAACAAAGAAATAATAATGTGAGGGATGTAATATGGTAAAACGTATCTACGTACAAAAAAAACCAGGATTTGACGTTGAAGCAAAAGGCTTGTTAGAAGATTTAAAAGAAAATCTTTTATTAAATAATTTAGAAAATATAATTATACTAAACAGATATGATGTCGAAGGTATAAATGAAGAAGTATTTGAAAAAGCAAAAAACACAGTGTTTTCAGAACCACAAGTAGACTTATGCTTTGAAGAAGAATATCCATTTAAAAAAGAAGACAAAGTATTCGGTGTAGAATTTTTGCCGGGACAATTTGACCAAAGAGCAAATTCTTTGTCAGAGTGCCTTCAAATATTAACAGAAAAAACAAAGCCTTCTGCAAAAAGTGCAAAAATTTATATTTTAAAAGGAAATTTAAACGATGACGATGTAAATAAAATAAAGTCATATATTATAAACCCAGTAGATTCTAGAGAATGTACATTAGAGAAATTAGAGAGTTTAGACGAAAAACAAAAAGAACCAGATGATGTTAAAGTAGTTTCTGGATTTATAAATATGACAGATGAAGACTCTAAAAAATTCTATGAAAAATACGGATTTGCAATGGATATGGAAGACTTAAAATTTTGCCAAAAATATTTTAGGGACACAGAAAAAAGAGACCCAACTATTACAGAAATGAAAATGATAGATACATATTGGTCAGACCATTGCAGGCACACAACTTTCTTAAGCAAACTCGAAAAAGTAGAAATAAACTGGGATTTAGCAAAAAGAGTATATGATGAGTATTTAAAATCGAGAGAATTTGTATACGATAACAAAAAAGCAAAAGATATCTGCCTAATGGATGTTGCAACAATTGCAGTAAAAGAACTTAAGAAAAAAGGAATTCTTAAAGATTTAGATGAATCAGAAGAAATAAACGCATGTAGCATAAAGGCAGAAATTTTAGTAGATGGAAAACCAGAAGAATATTTAATAATGTTCAAAAATGAAACGCACAATCATCCTACAGAAATAGAGCCATTTGGTGGAGCAGCAACATGTTTAGGAGGAGCAATACGTGACCCATTATCTGGTAGAGTATATGTATATCAAGCAATGCGTGTTACAGGATGCGGAGATCCAAGAGTAACTGTAAAAGATACCATGCCAAATAAATTACCACAAAGAAAACTAACAAACGAAGCAGCACGTGGATACAGTTCATACGGAAATCAAATAGGACTTGCAACAGGTCAGGTTGCAGAAATATATCATCCAGGTTATGTAGCAAAAAGGATGGAAATTGGAGCACTTGTTGGAGCCGCACCAAAAGAAAATGTAGTAAGAAAAGTACCTGAGCCAGGAGACGTAGTAGTGTTACTTGGAGGAAGAACAGGAAGAGACGGATGCGGAGGAGCAACAGGTTCATCAAAGGCGCACAACTCTAAATCATTAACTAGCTGTGGAGCAGAAGTACAAAAAGGAAATGCACCAGAAGAAAGAAAAATACAAAGACTATTTAGAAATCCAGAAGTAACAAAACTAATAAAAAGATGTAACGATTTTGGAGCAGGCGGTGTATCCGTAGCAATTGGAGAACTTGCTGACGGATTAGAAATAAACTTGGATAAAGTTCCAAAAAAATATGAAGGACTAGACGGAACAGAACTTGCAATATCAGAATCACAAGAAAGAATGGCAGTAGTAATAGAAGAAAAAGACATAGAAAAATTCCAAAAACTTGCATCAAGCGAAAACATAGAATCAACAGTAGTAGCAAAAGTTACAAAAGAAGCAAGAATGAAAATGTACTGGAGAGGAAAATTAATAGTAGATCTATCAAGAGAATTCCTAAACACAAACGGAACCGTAAAAAAAGCAAATGCAAAAATAGACAAACCAGAATGGCAAAAAAGGGGACAGACCCCTTTTTTGCCAAAAAGCTCAAACTGCATAAAAACAAACGGAGAAAATTGTAATAAAGTAGAGTTGTGGAAAAGTGTAGTATCAGACTTAAATTGTTGCTCACAAAAAGGCTTGGTGGAAAGATTTGACAGCACAATAGGAGCAGGAACAGTGCTTATGCCATTTGGCGGAAAATATCAGCTTACTCCAATCGAGGCAATGTGTGCAAAAATTCCAACGGTTAAAGGATATACAAATTCTGGAACGGCAATGTCATTTGGATATGATCCATACCTTTCAGAAATAAGCCCATTCCATGGGGCAGTATTTGCAGTAGTCGATTCACTTACAAAATACGTAGCAGTTGGAGGAGACTATAAAAAAGCATGGTTTACTTTCCAAGAATATTTTGAGAAGCTAAGAAATGAGCCTTCAAGATGGGGCAAACCTCTTGCAGCACTTCTTGGAGCATATCTAGTACAAGAAAAATTAGGACTAGCGTCAATTGGTGGAAAAGACTCTATGTCTGGTTCATATAATGAACTTGATGTACCACCAACCCTTTGTTCTTTCTGCATAGGCGTAGTAGATACTAATAAAGTAGTATCAAATGAATTTAAAAAGGAAAATTCAAATGTATACATATTAAAAACTAAATATACAGAAGATTTTATACCAGATTTTGAAGACCTAAAAGAAAATTATGAGATAGTACACAAATTAATTAAAGAAGGAAAAGCTATATCAGTTGCTACAATAAGGCAATACGGAATAGCTGATACTTTAAGTAAAATGTGCTTTGGTAATAAAATAGGATTTGAATTTAAAACAGAAAAATGCCTATTTAAACCACGTTATGGCTCTTTCATAATAGAAGCGTCAGAAGAATTAAATACAGACAAATTAGAACTTTTAGGAAAAACAATTAAAGAAAAAGAAATAAGAATATCAGAAAATGAAATAATTGATTTAGAAGAACTTATAAAAATATGGGAAGAACCATTAGAAAAAGTATTCCCAACAAAATGCAAAAGGCGGAGCAGAAAGTAATCCAAGCAAAATAGAAAACATATTATATAAAGGAACAAATGGAATAAATATATCATCACCATCAAATCCACACATAAAAATAGCGAAACCAAAAGTATTTATACCAGTATTTCCAGGAACAAACTGCGAATATGACTTAGCAAAAGCCTTTATAGATGCAGGAGCAGAGCCAAAAATTACAGTATTCAAAAACATAAAAGAAAATGACATCGAAGATTCTATAAAAGAAATGGAAAAAGCAATAAACGAAGCTCAAATAATAATGCTACCAGGAGGCTTCAGCGCAGGAGATGAACCAGACGGTTCAGGTAAATTTATAGCAACAGTATTCAGAAATCCAAGGTTAAAAGAAGCAATACATAAACACTTAAACGAGCAAGACGGATTAATTTTGCGGAATATGTAACGGATTCCAAGCACTAATAAAACTAGGACTAGTTCCATATGGCGAAATATTAGAAATGAATCAAGATATGCCAACACTAACATACAACGATATAGCAAGACATCAATCAAAACTTGTAACAACAAAAGTAGTATCAAAACTATCACCTTGGTTTAGTAAAATAAATCTAGGAGATGAATTTGTAATTCCAATATCACACGGAGAAGGTAAATTTGTAGCAAACGACGAAGTATTACAAGAACTAATAGCAAACGGACAAATAGCAACACAATATGTAGATATGGAAGGAAATGCTACTTATGATATAAACTATAACCCAAACGGATCAGTATATGCAATAGAAGGAATAACAAACAAAGATGGAAGAATACTTGGAAAAATGGGGCACTCAGAAAGAAGTTACAGAGGAAACATACTAAACGTACCAGGCAATATGGACCAAAAACTATTCGAATCAGGAGTCGAATATTTCAAATAAATAAGGCAAAAAAGGGGTCTGTCCCCTTTTTTGCCAAATCCGAATTAATTATCTAACTACTATATTATAAATCTTATTCTTTACATATATTTCTTTCACAATAGTTTTTCCTTCTAATAAATTCGCAACCTCAGCGTGTACTTTTTCTTTTACAACATCCTCATCGCTGTCTAAAGCTATTTTTACAGTAGCCTTTACTTTACCATTTAATTGAACAGGAATCTCTATTTCTGAATCTATTGTTTTTGATTCGTCATATTTTGGCCAAGCAGATTCACAAATTGGCTTAAATCCTAGAGATTCATTTAATTCCTCTGTAATATGAGGAGCAATAGGGTTAAGAAGAGTAAGTAATAAATGATATTCATCCTTTGTAATACTCTTTTCGTCATCAAAACTATTTGCTAAAATCATTAATGCTGATACAGCTGTGTTATAAGCCATTGTACTCAAGTCATTTTCAACCTTTTTAATAGTCTTGTGAATAATAGGCTCTAATTTTTTAGAATATCCTTCTCCAGCGCCTACCTTATCTTTCAAACGAATAACCTTATCTATAAAACGCTTGCAACCCCTTAAAGAATCTGTACTCCAAGGAGCATCTTGAGTATAATCACCCATAAACATTTCATAAATTCTTAACGTATCCGCACCATACTCTTTTATAATATCATCAGGATTAATTACATTTCCCTTAGATTTACTCATCTTTTCATTATTAGATCCCAAAACCATACCATGACTTACACGAGTCCAAATCATTTCCTTTTTAGGAACAAGACCAATATTATACAAGAATTGAACCCAAAATCTAGCGTATAATAAATGTCTTGCAGTATGTTCCATACCGCCATTGTACCAGTCAACTCTATTCCAATACTTCATAGCATCCATAGAAGCAAATTCCTTATCATTATGGGCATCCATAAACCTTAAGAAATACCAACTAGAACCAGCCCAGTTAGGCATAGTATCTGTTTCCCTTCTAGCCTTACCACCACAATGAGGGCAAGTAGTATTTACCCAAGTTTCAATGTTTGCAAGAGGACTTTCGCCATCTTCAGTAGGCTCGTATTCAGCCACATCAGGAAGAAGTAATGGTAAATCCTTCTCATCCATTGGTTGCCATCCACATTTTTCACAGTAAACCATAGGAATTGGCTCACCCCAGAATCTTTGACGTGAGAAAATCCAATCTCTCATCTTATAATTATTTACACGCCTTGCAATTCCCTTATTCACTAATTTTTCAGTAATTGCCTCCTTCGCATCTTCAACTGTAAGACCAGTAAACTCTTCAGAATTTATAAGTTTGCAACCTTTACCCAAATAATCATGCTTTTCAAATGCACTATCAGTAGTATCCCTACCATCAATAACTTGAATCATTTCAAGATTATGCTCTACGGCATATTCAAAGTCTCTTTGATCATGAGAAGGAACAGCCATAACAGCACCAGTTCCGTAGTCACCTAAAACAAAATCACCCAAGAATATAGGAACTTCTTTGCCATTAACAGGATTAATAGCCATAATTCCTTCTACCTTGCAACCAGTTTTACCTTTATTAAGTTCAGTTCTATCCATATTAGACTTCTTTGCAGTCTCACTTATATATTTATTAACTTCATCCTTATTTTTAACTCTAGGCATTAACTCTTTTATAAGCTTTCCATCTGGTGCAATAACAAAAAAAGTAATACCATAAACTGTTTCAATACAAGTGGTAAAAATAGAAAATTTACCCCCACCAACAATTTCAACATCTAACTCAACACCAGTAGACTTACCTATCCAGTTAATTTGACCAAGTTTAACCCTTTCTGCAAAATTAGTATCATCAAGTCCATTAAGCAAATCTTCAGCATAATCGCTCATTCTAAGCATCCACTGAGACTTTTCTTTTTGAACAACTGCACTTCCACATCTTTCACAAACTCCACCAGCAGCATCCTCATTAGAAAGAACTGATTTACAAGTAGGACACCAGTTAACAGGAATTGTATCCTTATATGCCATTCCATGTTTATAGAATTGTAGGAATTGCCATTGTGTCCATTTATAATATTCTGGATCTGTTGTAGAAAATTCACGAGACCAATCAAAAGAAAATCCTAAATCTTTCATTTGTCCTTTAAAAGTATGAATATTTTCTTTTACAGCATCCTTTGGATGAATATGATTTTTAATTGCATATTGCTCAGCAGGAGCCCCAAAAGCATCCCATCCCATTGGATACAAAACATTATATCCTTGCATTCTCTTCATTCTAGCAAGAGCATCTTGTGCAGTATAGCTCCTTACATGTCCAACATGAAGACCTGCTCCAGAAGGATAAGGAAACTCTACTAATATATAATAAGGATCTTTCTTATCACCAGTTATAGCTTTAAAACTCTGCTTTTCATCCCAATAATTTTGCCATTTTTTTTCAATTTCTTTATGATTATATTCCATACAAACCTCCAATTACTTTAAATCAAATTGTTGAACAAACATTTTTAATGTATTAATATGTTCATTTTTTATTCTTAAATAAATTTCTTTTGCTATATTTTCTTTATAAGTGTGAGAAATTAAATTTCTATCTCTTAACATATCCATATACAGCTGACCATCTTTGATAATTTCATATTGAAATGCTACTTTAATAACACTGCTTGGACCATGTTCTTCAAGCACATATATACTTTCTAGATATCTTTGCAAAAATTTCCACCACAGCTCAAAAGTAAATTCAAAAGCATGAAGAATACCAGCTCTTGCAATTTCAGAAGAATCATCTTCATTTATAAACTGTTCTAATTTTAAATAAGCATTTTTAAACGCTTCATAAGACTGAATTAAATTATTTGGCATAAAATTCAACTCCCTCGTTTATAATATTTTCTTTTAGCTTATCATCATCATGTAAAGAATTAAAATTAATCAAATCAATTTTATATATTATATATAAATCTTCTAAATCATAAAAAATCTTAGTATTCAAAGAATGATTTAAGTCATCACCATAAAGAACAATGTCTATATCAGAAGTTTCTTTATAATCCCCTCTTGCACGAGATCCAAAAATGCAAGCCCTATCTATTTGTGGATATCTGCAAAAAACATTTTTGATGCTACTAATAACATTTTCATTCAAACCAAAATCTTTCAAATCCAACTACCCCCAATGAATATTGGTAAAATTATATAACAAAAATCAAAATAAATAAAGTAAAAACTATTAATTTTTCTAAATATTTGATATAATAACTACAATTATAAGATAGGTATAACAAAAATCATAAAATAAATTCTAGGAGGTACAGGCATGAAAATAGGATTAGCACTAGCAGGTGGAGGAATAAGAGGAGCAGCCCATATAGGAGCAATTAAAGCATTAGAAGAAAACGGAATAAAAATAGATGCAATAGCAGGAACATCTGCAGGAAGTATGGTTGCAGTATTATTTGGTATGGGATATACAACCGATGAAATATATAAATTATGCAACTATTTTGCAAAATCAATTGTAGCAATATCACCAAAAGATATATGGGGTGGAATGCGTGAAAAAAAAGGAGTAACTCTAGGGGGAATAACATCAAGCCGTAATATAGAACTTGCAATGGAAGAAACTGCAAAATTAAAAAGAATGAAAGACATAAAAGATATAAAAATGCCTATAGCAATACCAACAACAGACTTAATAACAGGAAAAGAAATAATATTTACAAACAGTGAAGAACTAAAAGGCAAAGAATACATACACGATATAGAAATAGGAAAGGCAGTAAGAGCAAGTTCGAGCTTTCCAGGAATGTATGCACCATTTGAATACGAAAAATATCAATTCGCAGACGGAGGAATATTAGATAACTTGCCATCAGTGCAAGCAAGAAAGCTAGGAGTAGACAAAGTAATATCAATAAAATTTAAAATAAAACCTCCAAAAAAGCAAAAAACAATATATAATATAGCAATGCAAACATTAGATCTAATGACAGAAAATTTAATTAAAGAATCAATAGAAAATAGCGATTATGTAATAGAAATAGACTTAAAAGATGTAAAGCCATTTAGTGTAGCTAAATCAGATTTTTGTTATCAAGAAGGATATATACAAACTTTGGACAATATAATAAAAATAAAGAAGGCCTTAAAATAAATTTTATATTAAGGCCACACAAATATTTTATTCAAATGACAAATTATTATTAAAGACACATATAAAAAAGAAAATTCCTAAATATTCCCAAAAAACAATAAAAAACTTCTAAAATAGCTTGAAAAAGTTTACATAAACGTATATAATATAATGTAGATGGATAACATAATTAATTAAAAAATAACAAAATCAAAAATGTCACAAAAATGTAATGTTTGTAAAATTAAAACTTACATTTTGTGTTTCCGTATGCATGTTTTGTTGCCAAATATGTATTTTAACACTTTTATAAAGAAACAAGTATTGACAACAAATGATAAAAATGTAAAAATAATGCTATATAAATAGTATATATAGCAATAAAACTAAATTTTATTTAGTAGGAGGATAAAGGTTATGTCTAATTTTAAAAAATTAAATTCAAAGAAAATGGAAATGAAATTACTAGCAACACTATTGATATTAACTTTAACATTTGCCAATTTTGCATTACTTGGCTCATATATGACTAAATCAATAGCAGCAGAAATTGATTTATCAAAACAAGATAGCAAAACAAATGTAAAGAATGTACAATTTGATGTATATCTTGATGAAATTAATAAAAGTGTTAAAGAAGTTACAGCAGATTTAAATGCATCCGATATGAAGCTATATATGTCAGTAAGTGTTCAAGGAGGAGGCTATTTAAATAATCCAACAGTAGAACTTGTAAACACAAACTTTAATTTAAAAAATAAACCAGAAGTAACCAAATTTAAATTAGATTCATTACAAACAGAAAAAGGAATTTCATTTGGATTACCAATATTAGCAAAAAAAGATGAATCATATAATTTAAGTTTATTAGACATGCAAAGTACAATAAGATTAACAGGTGAATATATAGACGCAAATGGAAGAGTAACAAACGTAGACACAAGCAAAGAAGTAAAAATTACATGGACAACAAACGAATTAACAAATGAAGACATTAACCTAAGCCAACAAATAATTACAAATAAAATATATAATATAGATGGAGCAAGCAAGAGAATAGTTCAAGTTTTAGTAAAAGCAAAACTAAATGATAATAAAGCTCCTATAAAATCAAATACAATAGAAAT